>CAUYTW010000298.1 GCA_963575715.1 Gammaproteobacteria bacterium
CGGCCCCTCTCCCAAAGGGAGAGGGGAGAAAGGCAAATAGGTAGCAACTTGAGTTGACTTCCTATTTTTCAACTGCATACTTTCCTAAAGTATAGATTGATTCTGCTACTCCGCTGCGCTGCGCGCAGAATGATTTACTATTTTTCAACTGCGTAACTTCTACTATGTTTGAACAATTACGCGATATCCATTTACCGACCCCGATCTCCTGGTGGCCACCTGCTCCTGGTTGGTGGTTTCTGGCAGGATTATTATTGGTGCTAATTGGATTGGCCACATGGTTGCTGCGCCTACGTCGGGGCGAACGGTGGCGCCGCGCAGCCTTTCACGAGTTAACCCAATTACGCTGCTTGCATCAGGCGGGGACGCTCAATGCTCATGATACGGTACGCCGTCTTTCCATATTGGTGCGCCGGGTTGCGCTTACCCGATTTCCGCGCGTCGAAGTGGCCTCGCTGCATGGCGAGGAATGGCTCGCCTTTCTCGACCGTGGCTTTAATGACGCAGCCGATCAGCCCTTTCAACAGGGAGTCGGTCGCGCTTTGGCTACTGTCCCGTACATGGCGACCACGCGGATTGAAGCCGAAGAACTGCTGAAATTAACCGAACGTTGGTTTAAGGCGCTTGGCAACCGTCAATAAAAAACTCATGATCAAAAAGACCTATCATGCCTAAAATGGTTGATTTTTTGAAATTGCGAGACCAGCTTTTTCTGATTATTGGTCCCTGCGTTATTGAAAGTCTAAATTTCGCATTGGAAACTGCCGAGGAATTAAAATCAATCCTCACTGTGGCGGGGCTACCATTTATTTATAAATCGTCGTTTGATAAGGCTAATCGCAGTTCTTCTGGGAGCTTTCGAGGCTTGGGAATGGATAACGGTCTTGCGATTCTTGCCGCAATTCGAGAAAAACTGGATATTCCCGTTTTAACTGATGTCCATGAATCTTGGCAGGCGCAACCAGTAGCCCAGGTGGTCGATATGCTGCAAACTCCGGCGTTTCTATGTCGTCAAACGGATTTTATCGCCGCGATTGCCGCCACTGGTAAACCCGTCAATTTTAAGAAAGGTCAATTTCTGGCACCATGGGATATGCAGAACGTCATTCATAAGGCGCAATTAGCAGCGCGGTCAGTGGGAATGCCGGATAATCATTTTACCGTTTGCGAGCGTGGCTCCTCATTTGGTTTTGGCAACTTGGTGGTGGATATGCGTGGATTACGGATAATGGCCGAGACTACCGGCTGTCCGGTTGTTTTTGACGCAACCCATTCCGTGCAATTGCCAGGCGCGCACGGCACCAGCAGCGGCGGTCAAAGAGAATTCGTTCCAGATTTAGCCCGTGCTGCGGTGGCTACTGGCGCGGTAAATGGAATTTTCATAGAGGCGCATCCCTGCCCGAAAAAAGCTCCCTGCGATGGCCCCAATATGGTAGCGTTCAAAAATTTACCAAAATTATTGGCCGAGTTGAAATCTATCTATAATCTGGTTAAGGAATCTTGAAGAATGTCCGTAATCATCGTAATTCCCGCGCGTTTTGGATCTTCTCGCCTTCCCGGTAAGCCATTGCTAGATATTCTAGGCAAGCCAATGATTCAGCATGTCGTTGAACGTGCATCTGCGGTGCGTAGCGTTTGCAAGGTGGTGGTAGCGACCGACGATGAGCGCGTGGCGGAAAAAGTTCGATCTTTTGGTGGTGAGGTAATGATGACCAATCCCGATCATGCTTCCGGTACGGATCGATTGGTCGAGGTAATGGCAGCCATTCCCGGCGATCTGTATGTCAATCTCCAGGGTGATGAGCCAATGGCGCGTTCCGGGGATATTGACAAATTAATTAATGGAATGATGGCCGATGAATCCGTGCAAGTTGGGACGCTTTATCATGCGTGCGCTATTGAGGAAGCGCGTAATCCAAACGTTGTCAAGGTCGTTCTTGCCGCCAATGGTGATGCCCTTTATTTTAGCCGAGCACTCATCCCTTTTCCCCGCGATAATGACACTCCAGGTATTTATTTTAAGCATGTGGGCGTATATGCCTACCGCCATCATGTATTGGAACAATACGGTCGATTGAATCCACCGCTGTTGGAAAAAATGGAAAAGCTGGAACAATTACGCTTACTGCACGCAGGTTTGAAAATTCGTGGCTTTGCGGTGGAACCCACCGGACCGGGTGTTGATACGCCGGAATGTCTGGAACGAGTACGGGCGTTGATGGCAGGAAATCCTGATCCGCATCAATTCAGCTTCCGCGATGTGAAATTGGTAATTACTGACGTGGACGGCGTATTGACCGATGGTGGAATATTTTACGATGCTACTGGTGAATGTCTAAAACGCTTTCATGCACGAGATGGTCTCGGTATGGAAATTTTGCGGGAGCAGGGGATTCAGGTGGCCATGGTATCGGGGCGTGATTCACTTGCGTTACGCAAACGCGCTGCTGATTTAGAAATTGCGCTATTTCGTTTTGATGTCAAGGATAAGGCCGCTGTTTGCCGCGAAGTAATGAAGGAAGCAGGAGTAACGCCACAACAAACCGTGTGTATTGGTGATGATATTATTGATCTACCAGCATTCGCAGTTTGTGGATTTTCATTCGCGGTGGCGGATGCGCCAATTTACGTGCGCCAGGCTGCGAATCGTACCTTGACTTTGCGTGGTGGAGAGGGAGCTGTCCGCGAAGTAGCTGATATACTCCTGGCTGCGCGCGGACATTCCGATTTTTTAGCCCAGTAGCCGGGTAAATTATCATGCCGCGTGTAGATTTTTATATTTTACCCGACGCTCTTCTCAATGGACGGCTGTTATTCGCTTGTCGTCTGACCGAAAAAGCGCATTCCCTGGGTCATCCTGTTTACCTTCATACCGCATCATCGCGTGTAGCAGAACATTTAAATCATTTATTATGGACTTACCGCGAGGATAGCTTTTTACCTCACTGCTTGATGGAGGAACGTTTACTTCCGGTTCCCCCTATCCTGATTGACGACGAGCGTGGTCCTGAAGCCAGGGGAACGCCGCTGGAAGAGACCCTGACGCGAATGCATACATTGCTCTGCCCCATTACGGACATGCCGCCATGGGAAGGACCAGCCGCACCGGGGGTGGTATTGATTAACCTCGCCACTACCGTACCTGTGTTTTTTGAACAGTTTACGCGCATAGCGGAAATCGTGGATCAGGACCAACAAAATCTCACAACAGGACGAGCGCGTTTTATTTTTTATCGAGATCGTGGCATTCATCCTGAAAATCATAAGTTACCCGCAACACCACGATAGTCAAAACCCCGCGACTCTCCGGGATCGATGGGGTTTCCACGTCGAAGATTTATGCACCGTGCAGCAATGCGCGGGATCCCGCCAGGTCAGGCGGGCGACCAAGCATTAGCTGCGGACTCCAAATGACTGACACGACACGCCATTATCGGCAACGACGGCGATATTTCATCATTCTTTTAATCCTGTTGGCTTTGATGGCGTTAATGGCGCTATTCGTGGCGTTGTGGGTGGGAAGCGTGCCTATAGCGCCGGGCGTAGCGTGGGCATTGCTAACAGGTAGCGGTGGAGACGGGCTGGACGCAGAAATAGTGTTACGTTTGCGCCTGCCGCGGGCACTCACTGCTTTCGCCACAGGAGGATTGCTCGCCCTTTCAGGAGCCTTGCTGCAAGTGTTGTTGCGTAACCCATTGGCGGAACCTTACCTGCTCGGTGTTTCTGGAGGGGCGGCGGTGGGAGCGCTGTCGGTGCTGATGGCGGGATTGGGAGGGGGATGGTTGCGGGGAGCTGCCTGCTACGGTGCGCTGGTTTCGACCGTACTGGTTCTTGGCTTGAGTCGCGGTGGACCTGGAGCGTGGCATACCACCCGAGTCTTGTTGACCGGAGTGGTCGTGGCGGCGGGCTGGGGCGCGGTGGTCAGTCTCCTGTTAGCGATTAGCCCCGAGGCCGGCCTGCGCGGGATGCTGTTCTGGCTCATGGGTGATCTCGGACAAAGCCAGGCACCCGAAATTGCCCTCGCTACCCTTGCCCTGGGTCTGGTAATAGCCCTGGCTTTGGCTCCCTACCTCAACATCATTGCCCGTGGTGAACTAACTGCGGCAGCCCTCGGGGTCGCAGTAGACGAGATCCGTCTCGCTGTTTATTTACTCTCCAGCGTCCTGACCGCAGTGGCGGTGACCGAAGGCGGTAGTATCGGTTTCGTGGGTTTAATCGTGCCGCATATCATCCGTGTTATCGTCGGGGTCGATCATCGATTACTTCTGCCCGCCACCGTTTTGCTGGGAGGCGTGTTATTGTTGATCACAGACACTGTGGCACGAACGATTGCTGCGCCGCGAGAACTCCCCGTAGGCGTGGTGACTGCCCTCATCGGGGTGCCGGTCTTCCTTGTGCTGCTGCACGTAAACAGTTATTCATCCACCAACGTCCGAAAAAATAATCATGTCCGCGCCAACCATTGCACTCGCCATGGATCTTGTCTCCCGACCTTCCGTGACTCCTGAAGATGCTGGTTGTCAGGAATTAATCAGCACGCGCTTGCAGTCTTGTGGTTTTATCATTGAACGCCTTACCTTCGGGCCAGTGACTAATCTTTGGGCAAGACGTGGCAATGAGCCGCCGCTCGTAGTTCTGGCCGGTCATACCGACGTAGTACCGCCTGGACCACTTGAGCATTGGTCCACGCCTCCCTTTACGCCGACCCTGCGTGATGGCTTCCTTTGGGGGCGTGGCGCGGCAGACATGAAAGGCGGCCTAGCAGCGATGGTCACGGCGGTTGAGTCCTTTCTCGGCGACCATCCCCATCATCGTGGTTCAATCGGGTTTCTGATTACCTCCGACGAAGAGGGCGTTGCCATCAATGGCACCCAACGAGTAGTTGCATATTTACAACAGCAAGGCGTGACCATTGATGCCTGCCTTCTGGGCGAACCCACCAGCGAAAAACGTATCGGCGATTGCGTTAAAAATGGCCGGCGTGGTTCTCTCAATGGAACGCTCACTCTTCGAGGAAAACAGGGGCATGTAGCCTATCCTGATTTAGTCGTGAACCCCATCCACCGTTTTGCCCCAGCCTTAGCCGAGCTTTCCACAACTACTTGGGACAATGGTAACGAATATTTTCCGCCCACCAGTTTTCAGATTTCTAACTTGCACGCGGGCACCGGTGCGGTGAATATTGTCCCTGGCGAATTAAATGCTCTGTTCAATTTCCGTTTTTCGACGGCAGTAACGGTCGCGGAATTAAAAAAATGTTTTACCGATATTCTGGAGCGTCATGGTCTTGATTATCACCTCGCCTGGAGCCTTTCCGGGGAACCTTTTCTGACCCGCCAGGGCACGCTATTGGAGGATGTTCAGGAGGCCATTCTGAAAATCACCGGACATCGCACCCGATTTTCCACTGCAGGCGGAACTTCCGATGGGCGCTTTATCGCTCCCACTGGTGCCCAGGTAATTGAATTAGGATTACTGAACACCACCATTCATCAAGTGAATGAACGAGTAGCACTCGCAGATTTGGATATTTTGCAACGAATTTACCAAAGCCTGCTGGAGCGGTTGTTGTTGAGTACCACCAACGGAAGCTGACAATCACCAAAATCTGCCGACGACCGCCCTGTTTCGCTACACTTCGCAATGGCTTACATCGACGCGGTCGCTTGCTATCCATGACGCGCTGCGACGAGCTTGCAACGCGGCGATAAAAAGTCGTAGTGCTTGACCTCGGTGGCTTAATTGGTTTTTCACTTCCGGTGCCAGTTGCGCTGAGGTACAACCATGGCCAGGAACAAAAAAAATCGGATCATAGCCAAAACCATTGTTTCCCACTGGAGCATAAGTGAGATGCCCCTCCCAGATTCCTTCGCAAACAATTGGCGTGGGATCGCGTGGATGGCGCATATAAACCAAAACGCAAATAAACTGGGCGGTGCGTTCCTCGGGAGGAACCTGTTCCATGTCCCGCAAAAGTTTCTCTAAATTGGCAGCGTCACTCGCTCCTGGACCGGCGTAACGCGCCGACCAAACTCCCGGCGCGCCTTCCAAGGCATCGACCGCGAGGCCCGAATCATCGGCAATGGCGGGAAGACCGCTGTGGGCCGCCGCGTGACGCGCCTTAATCAAGGCATTCTCGATGAAACTAATACCAGTTTCTTCTACTTCCTGGATTTTGAATTGAGATTGAGGCCAGATAGTGATTCCTGGTCTAGCAAGGATCTGGCTTACCTCCCGAATTTTGCCGGGATTTCCACTGGCTAAAACTATTTCATGGGGATGTTGCATTAACTTTCTCAATTTGTTTGAAATATTTCGGATTGGTTTTCCGGATCTCGCTTCAGTGCCATGCGTTGGGTGGCGAGCAGCCGAGTAATGCCGCTTTCAGCAAGGGTCAATAATGAATCCAGCTCGGAACGGCGGAAGGCATATCCCTCAGCGGTCCCCTGAATTTCGATGAAAGCCCCATCATCATTCATCACCACGTTCATATCCGTTTCCGCTCCAGAATCTTCGACATAATCCAAGTCGAGCACAGGAATACCACCGACAATCCCCACAGAAACCGCCGCCACCGATCCACGCAGGGGATCATTCGATAGCAAACCGCGTTGCCGCAAAATATCGATAGCATCCACTAAAGCGATATAACCACCCGTAATCGCGGCGGTACGGGTTCCCCCATCTGCTTGCAAAACATCGCAATCCACAGTGATGGTACGTTCGCCTAGCATCGCCAGGTTAGTTACTGCGCGCAGGGATCTTCCGATAAGACGTTGAATTTCTTGGGTACGTCCAGTTTGACGACCGACGGTGGCCTCGCGGGCGCAGCGAGTCGTGGTGGCGCGCGGCAACATGCCATACTCCGCAGTCACCCAACCCTGGGCCTTGCCTTTAAGAAAAACAGGGACGCGATCTTCGACTGAGGCAGTACACAACACACAAGTATCACCGAATTCCACTAATACTGAACCCTCAGCGTGCCGGGTGTAGTGGCGAGTAAAACGGACAGGACGTAATTCATCGGGAGATCGACCACTGAAACGCATTGGATGACTTTATAGTTAGGAGGGTCAGGGATTATCAGAAGAATGGTGAAATTTCCCGCCAAAATATTCAAGATAGGAGTTACACAGTTGAATTTGTAATTCTATACAGGATTGAGTTTTTTCTGTCATTCTGCGCGCAGTCGCAGAACGCAGAATCTATGTAGATGGATTCTGCGACTCCGCTTCGCGCAGAAAGACTTACTATTTTTCAACTGCGTAACTCCTACAAGATTCAAACATCAGTCAGGAACAGCCGCACCGCTTCCATGTATTGCTGATCGAGAATATCGACGATAGTGGCAATACTGCCTTCCGCCAGGGCCAGGATACGCCAGGCTTTTTGATCGAGGGGAGAAACCCATTGCTCACCGCTATTCCCAAGGGAAAGTCCTTGAACAATAATTTCTGCAAGATGGACAATAGCCGCAGCTTCTGGGTAGGCACTAGCAATGGTTGGCGAGTGGTGACAGCCTACTGGTTCTTGAACTGCGTCTGGCAGACGCCAAGCTTTGAGTAAGGCCGCGCCCAATCCGCCATGATTGAAACCCAGGACTTCGCGTTCGACGCGGTACAACAATTCACCTCCCTGTTGACAGCGAGTTAACGCAATTTTTGCTTTATCCGGGATGAGGGTTACGCTTAACAATAACCCGATATCATGAAGTAAGCCCAATACATAAAATTGTTCAATATTTCCAGCTCGCCGTAAGGTGGCAATCGCCCGAGCGGCAATGCCACAAGCAATCGAATGCCGCCAGAATGATTGCATATCTACCAAATCACTGGATATCCCCTTAAAAATACTGATCACGCTGGTGGCAAGCACGAGTTCACGAATCTGCTGGGTGCCAATGATGGTAATTGCCTGAGAGATGGTATTTATCCGGCTTGGAAAATTGAACATCGCGCTATTTGCAATTCGGAGCAAACGCGCGGACAGAGAAGTATCTTCGGAAATAACATTGGAGATATCAGAGAGGCTAACATTGGGATCATCAATAATCGCCACTAGCTGATAAAAAATCTCCGGCAAGGATGGTATAGAGTGCGCTTTTTGCACCAGTTGATATGGATCATGCGCCATGAGTATTCGTCCCAAGTTTTTGGGCAATACGCTGTATGGATAAAGCGATCAGCTCCTTAATTGCAGGATGTTCATGTTCAGTATGTTGAAATAATGATTTTGCAATATCTGTCGCCTCGGCCAACCGCGCAGGATCAATATTGATAACCAATTTATGCTCAACTTCATGGTCTTCAGTGACAATTTCAATAAACCTGATTCCCCAGGTTTTCAGCATTTTAATATGCTTATCGGTAATTTCTGCACCACTGCGAACAAGAACCCGGCCACTACGGTCCTTGACATCAACCGCAACGATCATACCGGCATTCGCCTGTTCCATTTTAATAGTTGCCATGTACCGCTACTATGTTTGTTCAAGCATTAGGTAATAGTTTCAATTTTCCCATGAATCATCAGTGTCTCCGAGAAATCTCACCTTCGAGAGTGGTAAGAATAAGGAGACAATTTTACTAAGAGTTACCCAAGGTGAATCTTATTACTTTGTTGCAATGTAGTCCGATTGCTCGGATTTAGGTTAGTCAATATCAGATTTTTTTTCAGTAGCCTCGTCCTTTAGGGCAGGGTAATTGATCCTACGATGAAATAATTCTATCCCCAGGATAATTCCAAAAAATACAACAAATGCTGACGCCAACAATGTTAGAGAGATTGGTATTTCCAGCGCAATCCATCCAGCAAGCAGCCGCGTTGTATACAATCCTGATTTTATCGTTCCATCCAGAAGTAACGCTGATCTGGAATAAACGTAATAAATAAGACTAAAAAAATAGTAAACAATTAATAGCGTTAGAAATTCCAGCGGGAGCGGAACCGCCATCAATATGGTAACCATGAGTAGGGATGGTACCAGAATCGCACCATGAATGATGGACATTGTCCCGGCGACAAAGGAATAGTCGCGTTTATGTGGGAGATGGCGATCAATGGCCAAGTTTAGCAAATCGCACAACAGGTAGACGCTTGAGGCGCAGGAACAAAAAGAGAAGAAAGCCCACCCAGCTTGAATCCACGCTACAGGATCAGTGTAGCGTTGGCTGAGAAATAAAGGTAAAAAAATCAGTAAATTTTTGATCCAGCGGCGGGGGCGTAACGTCCTGAGGTAGATTTTCCATACCCCCTGGCGGTCGTCGAAGATCGCCGCTATCGGTGCCCGGGTGCGGGCCTTATTTTCCACACCCGGCACCGGATTGACTAAAATTGCCGCGCGCGCGCGTGACCATACCGCTAGATCAGCGCGGCTATTGCCCGCATAGTCGAAACCACGTTCTCCATAAGTGCCGGCCAAGCATTCTCCCTTGCGTGCGCGTGATAAATTTTGGCCATTTTGAGTAGCTAACACTGATTCAAAAATCCCTAGATGACACGCTACTTGTTCAGCGAAGCGCCAATGCGAAGCAGTAGCCAGCACCAGGCGGCGTCCAGTTGCGTGGTGCTGGCGCAGGTAAGCAAGAAACTCACTGTGATACGGAAGAACGCTGGCGTCGATCTGAACCCGGCAAACGAGCTGTTCCTTGAGATATGCCCGCCCTTGCAGCAACCAAAAAGGTATTAAAAAAATCGTCAATGGCGCTTGACGCAGTAGTGCGAAAAGCGACTCTATTAGTAAATCGGTATTGATTAACGTACCATCCAGATCCACGCACAATGGTGGATCCTGAGATTTAATGCTTTCATAAATAAACAGAGACTTCACGTAAAGATTCTCCATTGATTACCAGACAATCGATATTTAGATTTGAAAACGAATCATTTGTTTGGCTTGATATTTTGTGTATTTTGGATAACAGGCATATTTGGCGAAAAAATTGACGAACTCATTATCTTGATCCCGCAATACCTGGCCTAAAACCGTAGCCGGAACTTTCGTTAGTCAGGAATAGATCGCTAATTTTTTCAGCCAGGTCAGTTCCCGTGAGAAATTCACGCCAGTAACGCGCTCTCCGAACTATTGATAAAGATTAGATCGCTATGAAAGGCGCGCATTCCATACCCAGCGGGCAGCACCAAAAAATTGCGTCAGCAGAATAAGCTGGAAAGCGGTAGAATAAATTATCAAATGATAAGAGCGTTCCATGGTGTTAAATTATCATGTAGTGTCAGTGAAAGCGATGGCGAACAAAAAGCAGGCGTTCGATGAAACGCGAACCCAGAAGCCACGCCGGAAACGCAAGACGGGCACCGAACGGCGCGGAACTTTTGGAATAAATTTTATGAAACTTACTACGCTCATTTTCGATGTTGATGGCACGCTCGCAGACACAGAACGCGACGGTCACCGCGTGGCTTACAACCAGGCATTCGTCGCGGCTGGACTGGATTGGGAGTGGTCGCCAGGTCTTTACGGAGAGCTGCTTCAGGTGACTGGTGGCAAGGAACGAATGCGTTTTTATGTGGAGCGCTATCGTCATGACTTTCAGAATCGTCCGGATCTTGATCGATTCATCGCCGATCTTTATGTCACTAAGACGTGCTTCTTCGCCGATTTGGTGAATGCTCGTGGCATTCCACTACGTCCCGGAGTTTCGCGTTTGCTACATGAAGCACGCGCCTCTGGCCTGCGTTTGGCCATCGCCACCACGACTTCTCCTCATAATGTCAACGCACTGTTGGAATCGAATTTAGGAGCCGCGAGTCGTGATTGGTTTGCGTGCATCGGTGCCGGAGATATCGTTTCAAATAAAAAGCCATCTCCAGACATATATTTATATGTCATAGAGCGGCTTGGTATCGGTCCCGGTGAATGTATTGGCTTCGAGGATTCCGCTATCGGCGTGCGCGCGGCCCGTGCCGCCGGACTTCCCGTGTTGGTAACTACCAACGATTACACTCAAAATCAGGATTTTACCGGCGCGCAATTGGTGGTAGATCATTTAGGTGAACCCGACCGACCTTTTACCGTGTTGGCAGGTAATGCCAGAGGTGCAAATTTGGTGGATGTAGCTTTGCTCCGCGCAATTACCCAGAATCTATAAAAATTTTTATCGTCCGGCCACGCGCCTCGCGCGCAACCGCAGACCTTCTAGCAGGGTATTGCGGACATCGCCATCGGTGGTGATGGGGATGACATCAACGCCAAGGCGCGATGTCAAAGTCAATAATTGCATGCGGCAGCGCTCCCAGCGTTCCCGGTAAAGCGTGCGGCCTTCGGTGCTGTCGGTATCTACTTCTACTCGCTGGCCATCGGGACTGGAAAATAATACCCGTCCCATTGGCGGAAGATTGCGATCCACTGGGTCATCCACCGGCATCAGCACTACTTCCCGACGTTGGCGAAGCCGCCCGATGGGGCGTTCCAGGTCTGTTGGGTCACGGTTAAAATCGCCGATGAGGAAAACCAGGGTGCCCGTAGGAGTGCTGCGGTTGAGGTTTTCCAGGGCTTCAAGGAGCGGATCAGCGTGGGGACGACCAGGAGTGACGGGTTCGGTAAGTGCTCGCAATATTCGCCATAAGGAACGTCGCGCCCGAGTCGGACGGAAATTACGCGGACCGAGCGCCGGATCTCCGTAAAGCAACGCGCCCACTCGATCTTGATTGCTGTTGGCTGACCAGCCAAGTAGAGCAGCGGCACGCGCCGCCTGAATAGACTTGAAGGTACCGCGAGTACCAAAAGCCATTCCCGCGCCAGTGTCAATACAAAAAACCACAGTGCGCTCACGTTCTTCACGAAAGATTTTAAGATGTGGCACACCAGTGCGGGCAGTGACCCGCCAATCCATATTGCGGATCTCGTCGCCTTCGCGGTACTCGCGGACTTCCTCGAAGTCCATCCCTTGTCCCCGAAAAACCGAGGCGTAAAGTCCACATAACATCGAATTTACTGGATGATGGGAGGCAATTCCCACGGTGCGGGCTTGATGGCGTAATTCAAGAAGATCAGTGAGTTGGGGGCGGAGTGACAATGCAGGAATCTCGATGAATCGATGGATATTAATTATTTCATCAGTGTCTCCGAGAAACCTCGCCTTTTAGGGCGGGGAAGATAAGGAGACGGTTTTACAACCGTTCGGTAAAAACGCTGGTCAACCTCGGACTTGTTTTTACAAACCACGCCCTATTAGGGCGGGGTGATTAACCTACGGCACCGCCACTACTTGCAATAATTTATTGACAAAATCATTGGTAGTCACACCGTCGGCCTCGCCCTCGAAAGTAAGCAAAATGCGATGACGTAAAACATCGGCAGCCACTGCTTGGATGTGTGCTGGGGAAACATAGCGATCATTATTCAGCCAGGCACGGGCGCGGGCGCAACGGGCAAGGGCGATACTCGCGCGCGGTGAAGCGCCATAGCGACACCAGCGCGCCAAATCAGCGTCGTAAGGAGCTGGTTTGCGGGTGGCTAAAATCAGATCCACAATGTAGTCATAGATGCGCTTATCAATGAACACTTGCGCCGCTTCGCGGCGCGCAGCGAAGAGTTCTTCCTGGGAAAGAATTTTGGCCGGTGGGCGGGGTGGACTCTGTTGTTGCAGGGTATCCAGGGCGAGAATAGCTAACTCTTCCTCGCGGTTAGGATAACTCACCCAGGTGTGCATCAAGAATCGGTCGAGTTGCGCCTCGGGCAGGTGATAGGTACCTTCGTGCTCAATGGGATTTTGGGTGGCTAACACCATGAACAAGCGTGGTAGGCGGTACGTGGTCTGACCTACCGTGATTTGCTGTTCACCCATCGCTTCCAACAATGCCGACTGAACCTTAGCAGGTGCGCGGTTGACCTCATCGGCGAGCAGGATGTTATGGAACAGCGGACCGGGGCGAAATTGAAATTCCCCTTTTTCCTGAAGATAGATATCGGTACCGACGAGATCAGAAGGCAGCAGGTCGGGAGTGAACTGGATGCGATGAAAATCTCCCTCAATCCCTTCAGCAAGCGCCTTGACTGCCGTGGTTTTGGCCAATCCTGGCATTCCCTCAACCAGCATGTGGCCATCGGAAAGCAGGCATACCAACATACTGTCGATGAGATGTTGTTGACCGATGATGCGCGTCGCCAGATGGGCACGTAGGGTACTAAGTGGCAAGGACTCCATGGGAGTGATTTTCCTAGAAAAAAGCTGAGGGAGATCAATTAATCAGATTTTAGAGCAGCACTAAGCATTTAGGTGTGGATCGCTCTTCTTTAAATAGAGCCGCATACCCTGACCCAAAGTAATGGTAGCGCGACGCTTTCTAAATCGCAACGCACCAGGACGATTTCAATCATCCCATGAATAAAGCTCGATTGAATTCACGATTTTTTTCTAATCGCGGGAGTAACGTATGTCGGAAGAAAGTGACCAGGAACGTACCGAGGCTGCGACGCCACGACGCCTGGAGGAGGCCAGGGAAAGGGGTCAAGTGCCTCGCTCCCGAGAACTTAACACCCTGGTGGTAACCTTGACGGGCGCAATTGCCCTGCTTATTTATGGCAAACAATTCGTTGCGGCGCTTGCTGACCTGATGCGCCGTGGATTTTCCCTGACCCGTGGCCAGGCTCATGATTCACTTTGGCTGACGCGCATGTTTAGCGAACTTTCATTGACCGCTTTACAAGACTTTACGCCATTACTCATCTTGCTTGTGATCGCAGCCCTGGTTTCACCTCTGGCTTTGGGAGGCTGGTCTTTCAGTACCGAGGCGCTAGGGTTCAAATTTGAACGCTTAAATCCCATTGAAGGACTCAAGCGTCTTTTCAGTTGGCAGGGTCTCGCCGAGCTTGGTAAAGCACTGATTAAATTTATTTTGATAGCCTGGGTTGGAATTTGGCTGCTGCGTCGTCATTTCGCTGAGTTATCGAATTTAGGGCAGGGTGATTTACTGGTTGGGATAGCACGGCTTGGTGAAGTTCTCGCCTGGGCGTTTCTGTTTTTGGCGGCGGTATTGGTCGTTATTGTCGCTGCTGATATCCCTTTTCAGCTTTGGGAACACAGTCATGGACTTAAAATGACGCGACAGGAGGTACGCGACGAAGTTAAAGAAAGTGAAGGACGTCCCGAGGTTAAGGGGCGTATTCGTCAGATGCAGCGAGAGATGTCGAAACGCCGCATGATGGCAGAAGTACCCAAGGCCGATGTCGTCATTACCAATCCAACTCACTATGCGGTCGCTTTGTGTTACGACTCTACCAAAATGGGTGCTCCCCGGGTAATTGCCAAGGGTGTGGATTTTTTGGCAATCCGCATTCGCGAAATCGCCAAACAGGCGGGAGTACCTCTGATAGCGGCTCCCGCTCTAGCGCGTTCGCTTTATCATAACGTCGAATTGGATAAGGAAATCCCAGATGGACTTTTTCAGGCGGTGGCGCAAATTCTAGCTTTCGTTTATCAACTCCGTAAAACCGGCATTGCTCCAAAAACCAATACTTTTGATAACCTTCCGATCCCAGAAGAATTACGTCATTGATTACCGTGGCAAGGATGCTGGCGCAAGGAAAAGACCGCCTCCCTGACGGCGGCCAAAAAGAAGCGGAATGGTTACTCGCTCATATCTTGGGCTGGCCACAAATTCGATTAATTACCAACGCTACGCATTCGCCGACCATTGATCAGCAAGAACGCTACGAGACACTGCTGTTGCGTCGTCTTCAAGGGGAACCCCTGGCTTATCTCTTGGGTCGGTGGGAATTTTGGTCGCGGGAATTGATCGTGGGGCCAGCAGTGCTCATTCCTCGCCCAGAAACAGAATTGTTGGTAGAAACCGCCCTTGCGTATATACCTCCCTCATCTTCCATCGCAGTGGCGGATCTCGGCACCGGGAGCGGGGCTATTGCCTTGGCGCTGGCAAGCGAACGCCGTGCTTGTCGGGTGACCGCCACCGATTGCTGCCCGGCAGCCCTCGCGGTAGCAAAAATCAATGCGCAACGCTTGGGGCTAACCAATATAGAATTTTTAATTGGGGATTGGTGCATTCCATTGGCTGCGCGCCGTTTTCACTGTATCGTTTCCAATCCGCCCTACCTGGCAACACATGATCGACATCTCAACGATCTGCGTTTCGAGCCGCAAATCGCACTTACTGCCGGTCCTGATGGCTTGGCGGCCATTCGCATAATTGCCGCGACCGTCCAATCTTATCTTTATCCTGGCGGAATGCTGTTACTAGAACATGGTTACGATCAGGGGACATCCGTGCGTCAATTACTTGCTGCATTAAATTACGTAGAAATTCAAACCCTACTGGACCTGGAAAATCGTGAACGGGTGACCATTTGTCGCTGTACCTAACTTGGTTTTGAAATCACCAACTAAATAATATCCACATGGGAACAAAAAAATTGGGTTCCAAACTCGCCTGGCGAGTTTCAAAATTCCCATCGCCGTCGGTATCAACGAGGTAATAAGATGGTCCAATTCGTGGTGTTACCTTAATCATGTAAAGGTGTCCCCCCATTCGATATTCCTCAATGCGCTCCTCGCCATGACCTACAATGGTAACTTCTGGTTCTGGTAATTTTTCCGGTGACGGAATAGTTGTTTCAATATTTTCCCCAGATTCGGTTAAAACGGGAGCGGGAGGCGCTGATTCCGTTGAATAGCTAGTCAACGGAAGGATAATCAGGATAAATAATGGCACGGCGAGGAAGCTGGTTTTCATAGATCTTTGGCAGCAATTAGCTGTTCTCAAATTTAAGTAATTCATCTAAAAGAGGGTCACAGATATTTACGCTTCGTTTATATCCAATACAATCAATTAAGAAATTATATCGATATTCTTCCGCGCATACGGTGATAACTTGTAATGCCATAAAATATTTATTCTTATCCGTTTTAAATGTTGTATGAGCAATCACTTCTTCCAGTAGTCTTTGTAATTTATGGCTTTTGCTGTAGGAACCAAATTCACTTTTTGTTTCCAATAAATACTTAAAAAATAATTCAAACATTTGCTGATAATGAAAACAATGAATTGAACAATCTTTTATATTAGTAGTATTTAAAACATCAATGGCAACTGCATGTTCCCATGATTTTCCAGCCAAGTTTTCCACATTTTCAAAGCATTTAAATTTTTCTTGATACATTTTGAATCACTCCAAAGTACCCTGGCTGCACAACTCGCTGTTAGTATCAACCAAATACATCGCTCACCTGTTCCGGTTAGTCCACTCGCGCAAAATCTTCTTAGAATCCGTAATTCGGTATTGCTAGGGCCTGTTAACACTAATTGATCTTAATCTGTGCATAAGTAAGGTGACACCTAAAAAATTGTGTGATAGGCTGTGGACTGGATCTCCAATTTTAAGAGTGTCACCTAACCAATGCACAGATTAATCATATCCAGAATTATACCAAAGGTAACAAAAAAATTAAATAGGAGTTACGCAGTTGAGCTTTTAACTCTATTAGGAGTTACGCAGTTGAAAAATTAGGAAGTCATTCTGCGCGAAGCGAAGCGGAGTCGCAGAATCCATATACATAGATTCTGCGACTCCGGTCGCTAACGCGACCTCTACGCAGAATGACAGAAAAAACTCAATTCTTATTATAGAGCGACAAGTTCAACTGCGTAACTCCTATCTATAAAGGATTGAATTTTTTCTGTCATTCTGCGCGCAGTTGCAGAACACAGAATTTCTATAGTAGATGGATTCTGCGACTCCGGTCGCTAACGCGACCTCCGCGCAGAATGACAGAAAAAACTTAATTCTGTGTAGAGTTACAAATTCAACTGCGTAACTCTTATCTCCGTCATAATAGATGGCAACTTGGATTAGTGTTAACAGGCCCTAGTCAAAATTGAGTTAATTCTCCTATGTTTTTTTTATTGCCCATGATACTCGCCGGTGGCGCGATGGCGATCTCCGGTCTTCGTCAACGCAAAAATCAAAATCTTGCAGAACGATTGAATGCAGATAAAGACAGCAGTTGGCTTGCCCGTATGGATGAACGTTATCAGACCTTGGTCGAACGTCATCTCGATCCGTTGCTGATGGTGGGTAAACGCAGCCAACAATTGAAGGCGTTGTCCAAGGGGCGCGAACGTGTCCTTT
This sequence comes from Gammaproteobacteria bacterium, assembly GCA_963575715.1. Lineage (NCBI taxonomy): Bacteria > Pseudomonadati > Pseudomonadota > Gammaproteobacteria > Gammaproteobacteria bacterium. Next base: position 17,105 of record CAUYTW010000298.1, read on the forward strand.
CTTCTGCGGAACGAGAGGCCAATCACGCCCTGATTTTTGGGGTAGGTGCCCTTGGCCTACTGTCCGTGGGGAGCCTGACGGGCTGGCCGCTGATGCCCTTGGTGCTTGCCCTCGGGATCTTCAGTACCTGGCCACTGATACGGGAAGCATGGCGCATCGCCGTACACGAACGGCGTTTGAGTATCATGCATCTGTTGCTGGCCTATCTCGCCGGGCTGTGGCTCGGGGGCTACTATTTGATCGGAGTCGTTGGTTTGATCATTGGTAGTTTGGGCCAGAAAATCGAGCGGCTTACCCAAATAGTTGTTCGCCATGGTCTGACCCAGCTGTTTGGCGAGCAGCCTACTCGGGTGTATGTACTCTGTGATGGCGTGGAGCTTGAGATCCCCTTTGTGGACCTCAAGCGCGGGGATATCCTGGTGCTGGATGCCGGACAGGCAGTACCGATCGACGGGGTGATCGTGGGCGGGGTGGCGACCTTCGATCAACAACGCCTGACCGGTGAATCTCAACCCGTGGACAAGGGGGTCGGCGATTCAGTTTTGGCCGGGACCTTGGTCATTGGCGGACGGGTACAGGTAAGAGTGGACCAAACCGGGAACGAGACCAAGGCCGCCCAGATCGCCGAGATGCTCAACCGCACGGTGGACCAACAGGAGGTCCGCATCGCCGATAAGTTCCGGCAATTAGAGTGGACCCGCGTGCCCATGTTGGCCGGTGGCGCATTCGGTTGGCTGGTGGGTGGACCAACGATGGCGGTCGCCATCATCGGTTGCAATTTCTTAGTCAGTCTGATTCCTCTACGGCTACTTACCTTGATGAATGGGCTTCAGGCCGGTGTGGAACGAGGGATCTTGATTAAGGATGGGCGTGCCCTGGAGCGCCTGCCAGAGATCGATACCGTAGTCTTCGACAAGACCGGGACCTTGACCCTGGAGCAGCCTGAAGTGATACAGATCCACGCTGGTGCCGGTGCTACCGAAGCCGAGGTGCTGCGCTTGGCCGCAGCGGTCGAACAACGGCAAACTCATCCCATCGCCCGGGCGATCCTGGATGCCGCCACGGTTCAGGGATTAGCGATACCGATGGCCGATACGACTCACTATGCGTTGGGGTTGGGGCTTATGGCACAGATCGAGGGCCGACGAATTCGCTTAGGCAGCGAGCGTTTCCTGGCAGGCAATGGCCTGGTATTGCCCGAGACCTTCACTACGGCTCAAGTCAATGCCCATGATGCGGGTCATGCGTTGGTGTTCGTGGCCGTCGAGGAGGAGATTTTGGGGGCGATCGAGCTGGCGGCCAGGGTCCGTCCAGAGGCCGATGAAGTCATCCGTTGGCTCAAAGGCCGAGGATTACAGCTCTATATTTTGTCGGGGGATCACGAAGCCCCGACCGCACGTCTCGCCGCCCGGCTAGGCATGCACGGCTATTTCGCCGATACCCTCCCGGAGCAGAAGGCGGACAAGATCCAAGCACTCCAGGCCCAGGGTCGGCGGGTATGCTTTATTGGGGATGGGATCAACGACGCCATTGCCCTCCGCCAAGCGGACGCCTCAGTCTCCTTGCGGGGGGCGACCACCGTGGCCACCGATGCTGCCCAAGTGGTGCTGATGGACGATCATTTGAGCCAGCTTCCACTATTGTGGGCGTTAGCCCAAGGCATGCAGCGCAACCTGGATGGCAATACCCGCATCGCCACGCGCTTTAGCCTGCTGGCCGCCGGCGGGGTCTTGCTGCTCCCCTTCAAGTTCTGGATCGTTGAACTGGGTTGGTTTTCACAGTCCATCAACGGTATCCGTAAGGCCGTCCAGCCCATTTTGCCGCCAGTCCTAAGCAAGCCCGAGTCCGAGATTCCCCCGGACACTGGCACCTAAGGGCCTCTCCAGGCTACGGCATCCACATATAGCTAGAACACCATAAAATGAACATGCCATACCACAGATCCTGCTGGTGGTTGCTATCTTCTGGGTTCCAACAGATATCCATTTTATGGTTGTTTAGCTCTATCATTTTATAGTTCTTTAGCTATATCTGAGCAGTTACTCCGGAGAAAACTAAGATGAAATCCTCAATTCTGGCGTCAACAATTTTATTGCTCACCACCCTGATAGCCTCCGTTCATGCCATCTCCCCGACGTCTGCACCGGATAAAAACCAAGTAAATCAGGCTCTGGCCGCTCTTTCGATTCCGTTCGAGAAAACCAGGGTCAAGCTGATGCACGCGTCGCTTTTTCGGCACGCACGCTCGCTGGGCCACTTTTCATTACAAAAAACGGTGAAATAGTTTGGAGTCTCACGCCGCATTACGAAAAAGATTTGGTAATGCCCCAATCAATAGGATTGAATGAGAATAAATAATTACCCATTTTGATGGATAGGGAGAGAAGCATTATAGTGATGAATAAAATACCAAATTGCCCCAATATGGTTGGCAATGTTCTTTGAAAAAGATAAAGACTTCCTCACTAATCGAGAAATGCGTTGACGCAAGGTGCAATTCAACCGTTCGATATGATTGGTTTGTCCGCTGTCCTTGCCGACAACGCGATGACGTTTAGAGGGAAAAATTGCCGCATATGCGGCCCAGAAATCCGTGTAACTCACTGCGCATTGACGATAAACCGAAGGCAGGGAATCCCATAAGGCACGAGCGGATTTCTCACTTCGATCGCCGATATGAACGCCGACAATTTCTCCGGTATCGCGGTCAATCGCCAACTAAACCCATTGTTTGTTAGACTTTTTTCCACAAACGACCAGAGTTCGTCACATTCAATCGTGATTCTTCACTTTCGATTTTTTCTTAATAATTATTCTGCGCGGCGTTTGCGCATATTTTTCATTGACATAATTCTGTAACCAAGATTCGGAGACACCCACCACTCGTGCAATTCCTGCTAAGGGGATACGCTCTAGCAACAAACGATCAATCAACTCCTTTTTTTCATCAGAGATTGGTCCTTTACTGGGGTTTAACACAAATTGTCTCCCACATTCATTACATCTATGGATTTGTTTTCCAAGAGCATTAAAACCATTTTTCACAACAGATTCAGAATGACAATTTGGGCAATACATCTCAACCTCTTCTTAAGATGAAATTAAACAGTTAAATTAAACAGTTAAATTAAAGAATACTTTATTCGCTTATCCTATCGATTGGGGCACTACTGAATTAATTATCCCCGTCTATCGTCAATGCGCGATGAGTTATACGGATTTTTAGTCCGCCTATGCGGCAATTTTTCCCTCGAAACACCATTGCGCGGTTGGCAAGGAAAATGGTCAAACCAACCATATTGAAAAATTCAATTGCACCCTCCGTCAATGAATTTCGAGATTAGTGAGAAAATCATTGTCATTTTCAAAAAAATTAGCCAATCATATTGGAGCAATTTGGTACTTTATCCATCACTATAATGCCTCGCTTCCGATTAACCAAAACGGATAATCATTATCGAATCCTATAAATTAGGGCACTACTAAATTAGTTATATGTTAGATGAATTGCAGTCTGGGTTCTCGGGAGCAAGCTCGCGTGCTCGCAGTGGAGAAGGCCATAGACCTTCAGGATGGAATAGCATGACCACAATGAGTCCCAAACCAAAAAGTAGCAGCCGCAGATCGGCAGGGTCCACCCACACTTTGCTAAATAACCACTCTTGAAGTGGACCAACGTAACGCAATAATTCTGGCATCACGGTGAGGAGTACCGCACCCAAAATGACGCCTGGGATATGACCCATGCCCCCGAGAACCACCATGCAAAGAATCATGATCGATTCCATGAGTGTAAATGATTCAGGGCTGATGAATCCTTGAAAGGCGGCGAACAGCCCACCACACAGACCGCCAAAGGTGGCACCCATGGCAAAGGCAAGCAGCTTGATATTGCGAGTATTAATTCCCATCGCCACTGCCGCTATCTCGTCCTCTCGAATTGCTACCCACGCCCGACCGATGCGAGAATCTTGCAGGCGCAGGGCAATGAAAATAATCAACAGCGTTAAAGCGAGAAACAGGTAGTAGTGAATATGGGCGCCAGAAAAAGTTAGGCCATGCCATTCAATGGATTGCGTGAGTGCAATACCATCAATCTGAATCGGATCGATCTTGTTGATACCTTGAGGACCATTGGTGAGATTATAAGGAGCATTTAGATTATTGAGAAATATACGAGTAATTTCGCCGAAACCAAGAGTGACGATAGCTAGATAATCACCGCGTAGCCGTAGCGTAGGGGTTCCCAGCAAAACGCCAAAGATACAGGAGACTCCCGCACCGAAAGGAAGCAGAACCCAGAAAGGCAGGTGTAGGCCAAACTGGGGTGAGGCAAGGATGGCGTAAAAGTAGGCACCCACGGCATAAAAGGCAACATAACCAAGATCAAGTAGTCCCGCAAAGCCCACCGTGATATTGAGTCCCAAGGCGAGCATTACGTACAACAGGGTGAAATCCAGAATCCGTACCCAGGTACGTCCAGCCACTGCGTCCACCCAAAAGGGCAACACAGCCAATACCAACCCTAGCGCAGCGTAAGCCATCCATGCAAAACGACGATCATGGGTAAGATGCGCGGGAAAAAATCCGTTGATAATAGGCATAATTTATTCGCGGGAGTGTTAATTTAAGAGGCGACCTAATTGGTCTAAAACTGAAACTATTGTCAATGCCGAAAATGACGCATTCCGGTGAAGATCATGGCGATGCCATGCTCATCGGCTGCAGCGATGACCTCAGCGTCACGCATTGAACCGCCAGGTTGAATGACGGCGCTTATCCCCACTTCGGCAGCTTGGTCCAGGCCATCCCGAAAGGGAAAAAAAGCATCCGAGGCCAGTACGGCTCCCTGAGTCGAAATGCCCGCATCGGCGGCCTTAAGCGCGGCGATGCGCGCGGAATAAACCCGGCTCATCTGACCTGCGCCAATGCCTACCGTCATGCCATCACGTGCGAGCAGGATGGCGTTGGATTTAACGAATTTGACTACCTGCCAGGCAAAGGCCAAGTCAGCGTGTTCCGCTTCGGTGGGCGTGCGTTGGGTAACCACCCGGAGATCGGCCGCTGCCACTTTTCCAAAATCACGATCCTGAACCAGTAACCCACCCACCACGCGCTTGAAGTCCAGGCCTCGATCGTTTGCCTGACCCCAGATTCCACAGGCCAGCACTCGCACGTTTTTTTTGGTAGCAAGCACCGGCAAGGCATCCGGCTCAATTTCGGGGGCGATGATTACCTCCACGAATTGGCGCTGAAGAATCTCCTGGGCCGTTGCTGCATCCAGAGGACGGTTGAATGCAATGATGCCACCAAAAGCCGAAGTTGGATCAGTACGGTAGGCGCGATTATAGGCGGTAAACAAATTGATCCCCACTGCCACGCCACAAGGATTAGCGTGCTTGACGATGACACAGGCGGGGACATCAAAGGATTTGACGCATTCCAGAGCGGCGTCGGTATCGGCAAGATTATTGTAGGACAATTCCTTACCTTGAATTTGACGCGTAACGGCAATACCTGGTTCAGTTACAGGATATTCACGGTAAAAGGCAGCAGATTGATGCGGATTCTCGCCGTAGCGTAATTCTTGCGCCTTAGTAAACTGAAGGGTCATGGTCCGAGGAAAGTCACGGCTGCCTCCTTCGACACGACCTCCTAAATAATTAGCGATGGCGCCATCGTAGCGAGCAGTATATTCAAATGCCTTGACCGCTAAGGTGAAACGCATTTGATTAGAGACCTTTCCGTGTTCTCGAAGTTCGGCAACAACCCGCACGTAATCTGCGCTATCCACGACCACGGTGACAGCGGCATGGTTTTTGGCGGCGGCGCGCAAAAGCGTAGGGCCACCGATGTCAATATTCTCGATGGCTTCTTCTAGACGACAATCAGGACGGGCCACTACTTGTTCAAAAGGATAAAGATTGACCACCACAAGATCTATCGGTGCAATCCCATTCGCGGCCATCACAGCATCATCTACGCCGCGCCGCCCCAGCAGGCCACCATGGATCTGCGGATGCAGAGTCTTGAGCCGTCCATCCATCATTTCAGGAAAGCCGGTGTAGCTGGAAACTTCGGTGACTGGCACCCCGGCGCTGGCAAGCAGGCGCGCGGTGCCGCCGGTGGACAGCAGCTCGACGCCAAGATTGGCGAGGTCACGGGCAAATTCGGCGATTCCGGTTTTGTCGGAAACACTCAGCAAGGCGCGCGTAATCATGGAAGTTATCCTTGTAGGCCGGTAGGATGTTAGGGATTAATTTTGGAATTCGATAACGATTCAATAAGTTGATTAGTTGGTGATACCTGCACCGATTGTGCCTTGGTCAACGCGGTCAGAGCTTCCTCTGCCTGACTGACGGCTAATAGTGCCTCTTCGGGCGAGGCCCCGGCGACTAAGGCCGCGAGGAAAGCGGCGTTCTTTTCCTGCAATTCAGCATTCGTAATGGGATGCGTGCCGTCCGCCAGGGTAGCAATAAATTTATCGGACTGCGAAATCGGCACAGTCTGAGCAATGGTGACCGCAGTCTGGGTATTGGCGGTTTCTGCTGCCTTCGATATCGCCTCCTCGGCAGATGCTCCCGAGGCCAGCGCCGTCACCAGCGCCTGTCCAGCCACATCATTCCCGCCAGAGTTGATGCCCACGGCCTGAAACGCTGCCGTGACATTCCCGCCACTCGTCAATACAGAAGCAACCTGATTAGCAGGCGAGACAGGCACAGTCCGCATCTGAGATAACTTATTGTCAATCTTGACGGTTTCAAGCGCCGTACTCAGTGCCTGCTCCGGCGAAGTGCCATCGGCTAACGCCGTGACCAACGATTGCTTGGCGGTATCCACTTCTTGAGGATTCAACCCCATGGCTTGCAAAGCAATTGAGATGTCCCCGCCATTGGCCAGGAGCGAGGTTGCTTGATTCGCCGGAGACATTGGCACGGATTGAGCGTTAGCCAGAGAATTTTGCGCTGCGATGGTTTCTGCGGCTGCCGCCATCGCGGCCTCGGGCGACGCTCCGGTGGCAAGCGCCGCTACCAATGAATGACCCGCTGCGTTATCTCCTTGAAGGGTGATGCCTGCGACCTGAAGCGCCGCCGCGACATTTCCACCATTTGCCAATACTCCTGCGACCTTATTGGAAGATGTAACCGGCACGGCTTGAGACTCAGCCAGTGTGGCATTGGCTGTGGTAGCCGCATTCATCGAAGCCAGCGCCGCTTCGGGACTGGCACCGGCAGCCAGCGCCGCCACGAGGGCCGGTCCCGCGACCGCCTGGGCATCACTGCCACCCACCGATCCCAACACGGAAGCAACATCGGCACCGCTTGCCAGCAGCGCGACTGTCTGATTAGCAGGCGACATTGGTACGGCCTGGGCAGTGGCGAGATTCTTTTGAACAGTAGCGGTCTCTTGTGCCGTCGCCAAAGCTACCTCGGGTGAGACCCCCGAGGCCAGGGCTACCGCCAAACTTTGACCAGTTGCATCGTTGACGTTGATGCCGGCAGCCTCAAGAGTCGCTGCCGTGTTTCCGCCGCCCGATAATGCCGCTGCAACCTGATTAGGTGGAGATACCGGCACGGTTTGGGCAGCGATCAACGCGGCATTTGCCGTTGTTACCTGGCTCATTGTGGATAATGCCAGCTCTGGAGAAGCGCCACTGGCCAGTGCCGCCACCAGGCTTTGTCCGGCAGGGTTGTTTCCTTGCAGGTTGCTGGATGGAGAACTTCCTGTACTTTCTCCAGTAGAAACTTTCGCCAAGGTTGGCGCAGATTGACCGGGCAATGTTGTTGGTGCGGCTTGAGTCGTAGCCTGAGCTTTAACTTGAGCATCAATAGTTTGCACCTGACCGGCAGGAGAAGTCGCCAGCTTTCCAATGATTTGATTGGCCGGAGTTACTGGTACCGTTTGAGTATTTTTCACTACAGTTTGTGTCTGAACAGTCTTGGCCGCCATGAAAGCCGCTGTTCGTGGAGAAGTACCGGAGGATAGTTCCTTCACCAAGGTGGAGGATGCGGGATTTTCGTTGGCAGAGCCATTCGCCGCTACTTGAGAGGTCGCATTGGTTTGGTTAGCACCTGTAGAGTTGGTTGAATTGGAATTCTGTCCAGACGATGCCTCAGAAGTTTGTTCATTATTGGAAGATTTTTCTGAAGATTCAGCAGATTCAGCGTTTTGATCATTGGATGCCTGATCGTTAGCAGAAGATTCCGATGATTCAGCCTTGGAATCAGTTTGACCAGCGAATGATTTAGTGTTGGATGCGACTTCAAAGGATGATGATTCAGATTCTGATTCTGATTTTAATCCAGCATTTTGTGAAGCTGCGGTCGAATTGCCAGAGGTATTGGTACCAATTGATTTAGCGGAGAAAGTAACATTCCCACCATTAAAATGATTAAAGGTCAATGATGAATTAATTGAAGACAAAGATTGAAGGATTCCTCCTATTTGTTGACTGATGATCGTATTGACGCTGCCGCTGGTTCCTCCACTCGTCGAGGTACTACCTCCACTTGTACTTCCACCGCTGCTTGTGGTCGATGAACCTCCACTACTTGTACCGCCGCTGCTTGATGAACCACCACTGGAAGTTCCTCCACTACTGCTCGTCGATGAGCTGCCGCCACTTGTGCTTCCGCTGGTTCCTCCACTGGTCGATGAGCCTCCACTCGTCGATGAGCTACCTCCGCTTGTGCTGCCACCGCTGCTGGTGGTCGATGAACCTCCGCTACTTGTACCGCCGCTGCTTGATGAACCACCACTGGAAGTTCCTCCACTGCTGCTCGTCGATGAGCTGCCGCCACTAGTTCCTCCGCTGGTTCCTCCACTGGTCGATGAGCCTCCACTCGTCGAGGTACTGCCTCCACTTGTGCTGCCACCGCTGCTTGTGGTCGATGAACCTCCGCTACTTGTACCGCCGCTGCTTGATGAACCACCGCTGGAAGTTCCTCCACTACTGCTCGTCGATGAGCTGCCGCCACTAGTTCCTCCGCTGGTTCCTCCACTGGTCG
>CAUYTW010000299.1 GCA_963575715.1 Gammaproteobacteria bacterium
CGGTGAAAAACAAACACGGTGCGCCGGTCTTCAACGATTCCGATTTACAGATGGCCGGTTATGCCGCCGCGCTCAAGGTGCTGACCGCCTACACCACCATCGGCGGCGAGGACGTGACCAACTTTACCCTGCGCCCTCGTACCCGTGGCGAGGTAACGGTGGTGGACGAAATCGTCCAACAGGCGGCGGAGGCGGCCAACAACCTGCTCGTGCCGGAAGGCGTGACTATCGAGACCTGGGCAAGGCTTTCGGGTATCCAGCGCTTTGTGCTGCGCATGATGGACATGGAAACCACCGGGGCCAGCAAGCTCGACAACTACCAAAACTTCGCCAAGGCTTTTCGCGTTCAGGAGTACGCCAAAGTCATGGGCAACCTGGCCGCCAATCAAGCACGGCTCAAGCGTGTGACCGAGTTTACCTCGCGGGATCTGACGGAGAGCACCGAAATCGGCGCGACCTGGCTGGGCCGGCTGATCATTGGTTTACAGCAATTACTGGCCGAGACCGAACCGCAAATAGTGGTCAATCAATTGCAGGCCGAGATGACGGATTTTCTGGAGATTCGCCCGCTATTAATTGACTTGCTAGGCTTTATCGAACAAAAGGCACCAGAACCATCCGTGCGTGCAATGGCGGAAGTGCTGGGCGCACGGATTAAAAATTTACGTTTTGGGGAATGATGATAAAGGCAGCGTTTTCTCCTTTCGATCCTGCGGGATCGATGTATTTCCATACCGAGGATCTATGATTCATCAATGCGTCCCACACATTTATTAAGTATTCTTGATAGCGAATTCATGAGCGTTCGGAGTGGTTATCATACTCCGGTAATGTTGTGGGGCCCGCCTGGTGTTGGCAAGTCCCAGATGGTGGCTCAAATCGCTGCGCGCCATGCTGTACCCATCATTGATATCCGCCTCTCGCAAATGGAACCCACCGATCTTCGCGGTATTCCCTTTCGAGTTGGTAACCTGGTTGAATGGGCCATTCCAGAATTACTTCCTGACGCAACTCGTCATGGCACCGAGGGAATTCTGTTTCTGGACGAGATTACTTCGGCACCTCCCACGGTTTCTGCCTCCGCTTATCAACTCATTCTTGATCGGCGGCTCGGTCACTATCGAGTGCCGGACGGCTGGGCTTTATTCGCAGCTGGCAACCGTCAGGGGGATCGCGGAGTGACTTACGCCATGCCGGCACCGCTCGCCAATCGATTTTCACATTTTGAGGTGGACACCCATTTGGATGATTGGGTGATGTGGGCCAATATTAACGGTATTGATACCCGTCTCATCGCTTTTTTGCGATTTAAGCCTGAATTGTTATTCGATTTCGATCCCGCTCATAATCCTGTGGCTTTTCCTTCACCACGCTCCTGGGAATTTGCTCACCGCGCCCTGAAAAAATTTACAAATAACCACGCATTGCTGTGTGGCGTATTGCAGGCTTGCGTAGGACCAGCCGCTGGGCTTGAACTCCATGCCTTTGTTGAAAAAATGGATTTGATGCCAAATATTGACTCTATTCTGGCTGGCGAGATCGTGGCGGTACCTCACGAGGTGGATTTGCAATATGCAGTGGCCGCTGCACTGGTAGGACGAGCTATTAGTGTTCGTGGCACCCCTGCGGCAGCATTAGTTTATGGTCGTGTTCTTGACTATGCTGGACGTTTTCCGGATCGAGAAATTGGAGTAATGCTGGTTTGGGATCTTTTCCGGGCGATCCATCCTAAAATCGACGAATTAATTAAAATACCGCAATTCGGTCAATGGTCACGAATTGTGATTGATATCGTCAATCATCCCACAGCTAAAACCGGGGGTGTGTAGAGAGTATGATAAAAAGTGGCGGCGGATGGGGTTGCCCACATGAAGTAAATGGAATTTGTCAACATGTTAATGGAAAAAACTGTGATCCTGGAATGAAAGGTTGCGTCCTATTTGGACGTTTTATATTTAGTGATCCGACAAAAAATCGTTCTGAAAAGTCTCACCATATTACCCAACGGCTAAAGCAGGGTGTTTCCACGCCGAATTTAGATGATCGACAATCGAATGAGATCTAGGAGTTACACAGTTGAAAAATAGTAAGTCATTCTGCACGAAGCGAAGCGTAGTTGCAGAATCCATACATAGATTCTGTGACTACGGTCGCTAAGGCGACCTCCTCGCAGAATGACAGAGAAAAATTCAATTTTTTATAAAGTTGCAAGTTCAACTGCGTAACTCTTAGAGATCATCAATCCCTAATCCCTATGAAAAAGAGAAAAAAATTATATTAATTTTTGATTATTATTCACTTATTTTTTTGTTCATCGTATTTAACCGCGCAGAGGTCTCCAATGGACGAAATGGCATGTCTTCCAGGTTGGCGACTTTGCTTTGTTTGCCACGCTTAATCATCAAACGCACATCATTGATTGAATCTGCGTAATGAAGTGCTTCCGCTTCACTGATAATATCCTCTCGATAAAGATCATAGATAGACTGATCAAATGTTTTCATTCCTTCTTCAGCGGAACGGCGCATGACTTCTTTAAGTCCCGGAACTTCCCCTTTGAGCAAAAGGTCAGCCACTAAAGGCGAATTGATGAGAACCTCGACCGCCACTTGCCGACCCTGGCCATCGCGGCGCGGAATTAAGCGTTGAGCAATAATGGCTCTGAGGTTGAGAGAAAGATCCAATAGTAATTGCTGGCGACGATCCTCGGAAAAAAAGTTGATAATGCGATCCAATGCTTGATTGGCGCTATTCGCATGAAGTGTGGAAAGGCACAAATGACCCGTTTCGGCAAAAACAATCGCGTGTTCCATGGTCTCTTTGGAGCGAATTTCACCAATGAGGATCACGTCTGGTGCCTGGCGGAGGGTATTTTTCAAGGCCATTTCGTAAGAAGCCGTGTCCACTCCCACTTCGCGTTGAGTAATAATACAGCCTGCGTGTTGATGGATAAATTCAATTGGATCTTCAATGGTGATAATATGGCCACTAGAATTTTGGTTGCGATAGCCAATCATCGCTGCCAGAGAACTTGACTTTCCACTACCCGTTCCTCCAACGAAAATAATCAGGCCGCGTTTCGTCATGGCAACTTCCTTGAGTACCTGTGGCATTCCCAGCTCGTCCAAACTGGGTATTCTCGTTTCGATCCTGCGGGTTACCATACCTATGTGATTGCGCTGCTGGAAGACATTAACCCGAAATCGTCCGATGTTGGTGGGACTGATTGCGAAATTACATTCATGAGTACGCTCGAATTCTTCACGGTGCTCATTATTCATAATAGAATATACTACTTCTTTGACCTGCTCAGGAGTAAGCGGGTTTGGAATAATTGGTGCAAGTTTGCCATCGACCTTGAGGGTAGGTGGCATATCCGCAGTGATAAACAAATCCGAGGCGCGTTTATGCGTCATTAATTTGAGCAATGCGTTGAAATCCATTAAAATGCGTCCTTATTTTGAGCTTTGACGCGGGCTTCATTCTTGGTCACGACTCCGCGACGCACTAAATCCATAAGATTTTGATCTAAGGTTTGCATTCCAACCGCCTGGCCGGTTTGAATAGAGGAATACATTTGAGGAATTTTATTTTCTCGAATCAGGTTACGAATGGCGGGCGTACCAATCATGATTTCATGAGCCGCAGTTCGTCCTCCGCCAACTTTTTTCAATAATGCCTGAGAAATCACTGCGCGGAGCGATTCCGAAAGCATGGAACGAATCATCTCTTTTTCGGCGGCGGGGAATACATCCACGATGCGATCAATGGTCTTGGCGGCGGAACTGGTATGCAGAGTACCAAAAACCAAATGACCAGTTTCGGCCGCGCTCAAGGCTAGACGAATCGTTTCCAGGTCGCGCATTTCCCCCACGAGAATAATATCCGGGTCCTCGCGTAAGGCCGATCGCAATGCTTCGGAAAATCCCAGGGTATCACGGTGAACCTCGCGCTGGTTTACCAGGCATTTTTTACTTTGATGAACAAATTCAATGGGATCTTCGATGGTAAGGATATGGCCAGCTTCAGTATTATTTTTATAGTCAACCATAGCTGCGAGGGTGGTAGATTTTCCCGAACCAGTGGGACCCGTCACCAATACAATGCCTCTTGGGTTATCGGCGATATCTTTGAATATTGCTGGGGTATTCAATTCCTCCAGGCTTTTGATGACCGAAGGAATGGTGCGGAGTACGCCACCAGCACCGCGGTTATGATTGAAAGCATTCACGCGGAATCGGGCCAACCCTGGAACTTCGAAAGAGAAGTCTGTTTCCAGCTTTTCCTCGAAATCCTTGCGCTGGCGGTCGTTCATGATATCGTAAAGAAGACCATGCACCGCCTTGTGGTCAAGCGCCGGAACATTAATACGTTTAATGTCGCCATGAATACGAATCATGGGTGGCAATCCGGCGGAAAGGTGAAGGTCGGAAGCATCACTTTTGACGCTGAAAGTTAATAATTCGGTAATATCCATCGGTGTTCTCTTGAAATTGGTAGTGGATTTATTTTGCGAAATGGAACCAAATATAACAACAGTATTAAATTCAGTTTCACTTTTTTTATTTTCGACGTGCAGTGGGAAGCAAACCGAAAAATTAGATGAGGTCTTACTTTTTGTTCAATAAAAGGACCAACGTAAATCACCCCACGCATAAATGCGGGGGCTTTAATGGAATAAAGCCTGGTTTACCAGCCTAAGTCCGAGAAATTGGACTCCGTTGCAACGAAGTAAAAGACTCACCCTAGGGCGCTTCCTCAACTCTAGGCTCTGAAAGTGGCAGATGCAGACAATCTCAGGGGTAAGAGCGAAACGGTTTGTCGCAAGATTCAAAGTATCGAATCCAAGCTGCGTTGCAACATTGGCGAGGGGGGCGACGGAATTAAAAATCCGTCCGTCACTAGGCCCTTACGGGCATTCCGTCTTTAATTAGGCGGTGGCAGCCGGGAAAGACCGGCAACTTCTACTTCAAAATCAAACTCAACTAACAGGAGGACGGCGCTTCCTCCCCTTGGCTCAATCCAGGGGTTTCCGCGCCGGAAATGCTGGATGATTGATCTTGCATGGCAGATGGCGCGGGTAAGCGAACGGTTACGCGCTGCGGAACGTGCTGCGGGTAGAGCAGAGGGTAGTGTACAACTACTGGCGGTCAGCAAGACCCATCCCGCATGCAGCATACGGGAATTGGCGATGCTTGGGCAGTATTGCTTTGGTGAGAATTACCTCCAAGAAGCCCAAGTCAAACTCCCGCTACTGGCGGATCTTAATCTCGAATGGCATTTCATCGGTCCAATGCAATCCAACAAGACCCGTCCTGTGGCGAGCTTATTCCAATGGGTCCACGGTGTGGATCGTTGGAAGGTGGCGCAACGCCTCAGCGCTCAACGCTCTACGGAATTACCGCCACTTAATATTTGCTTGGAGGTCAATGTCAGTAGCGAGGTCAGCAAATCCGGGGTGATGCCCTCCAATCTGCTAGACCTGGCGATGGGAGTAGCGGCTCTCCCTGGTGTGCGTTTACGTGGTCTCATGACCATCCCTGCACCTCTTGCGCCAGATATTGATGCCAACGCCGCGCGCGCACCTTTTCGCGCCTTACGTGAATTATTCGAGGATCTACGAACACGCGGTCTTGATATTGATACTCTTTCCATGGGAATGTCCGATGATCTGGAGGCCGCAGTGGCTGAGGGCGCAACCATTGTTAGGGTAGGAACAGCGATTTTTGGGCCAAGATCGCAAGGATAAAATCCATATTTCATAAAGTTTTAGCACATGCCGAGGAAATCATTAAAGTGGCGAAAATAGTACAAGATCTAGCGGCAATGCCGGATGAAAACGGTCACTATGGCCCTTATGGCGGGCGATTCGTGGCTGAAACCTTAATGGCACCCTTGGAGGAATTAAACGCTGCCTATGCGCGTTATCGTAACGATACCGAATTTCAGGCTGAACTGGATGCTGATCTTGCTCATTACGTAGGTCGGCCTTCACCTCTTTACCCTGCGGAGCGTCTTGCCCGCGAACTGGGCGGAGCGCGAATTTATCTAAAACGCGAGGATCTCAATCACACTGGCGCTCACAAAGTGAACAATACTGTTGGTCAGGCGCTGCTTGCCAGGCGTATGGGTAAGCAGCGAGTGATTGCTGAGACCGGTGCCGGCCAACATGGTGTCGCTACCGCCACCGTTGCGGCTCGTCTTGGGATGGAGTGCGTGATTTACATGGGTGCCGAGGATATTCGTCGTCAGGCGATCAACGTTTATCGCATGAAACTCCTTGGCGCAACTGTGGTGCCCGTCACTTCGGGTTCGCGTACCCTCAAGGACGCGCTCAATGAGGCCATGCGCGACTGGGTGGCCAATGTCGATACCACTTTTTATATCATCGGAACGGTCGCTGGTCCTCACCCCTATCCAGCGATGGTACGCGATTTTCAGGCTATCATTGGGCGTGAAACCCGCGTTCAATGTCTGAGACAAATTGGAGGCTTACCCGATGCCCTGGTCGCCTGCGTGGGCGGAGGTTCCAACGCTATTGGCTTGTTTCATGCCTTCCTTAACGACTCCGAGATTGCTCTTTACGGAGTAGAAGCCGCAGGTGACGGCCTCGCTACAGGCCGCCACGCTGCTCCGCTCAACGCTGGCCGACCTGGCGTACTGCACGGCAACCGTACTTATTTAATGTCAGACAACGATGGCCAAATCATTGAGACTCATTCGATTTCAGCTGGTCTTGATTATCCGGGAGTCGGTCCTGAGCATTCCTGGCTCAAGGACATCGGACGCGTCACCTATGTTGCCGCGACCGATACTGAAGCACTGGACGCCTTCCATCGTCTCACCCGCGTGGAAGGCATTCTTCCCGCTTTAGAATCTGCCCATGCGGTTGCTTATGCCTTACGCCTCGCGCCTACCTTGCGTCCTGACCAAACTATTGTCGTCAACCTTTCAGGACGCGGCGACAAGGACATCCACACTGTAGCCGCCTACGAGGGGATTACCGTATGAGTAGAATTACTAATACTTTCAATAATCCACGCCATCATAAAAAAATTTTGATTCCTTTTATTACCGCAGGAAATCCAGATCGCGTCACGACCGTGTCCCTGCTCCACGCCATGGTTGATGCGGGTGCGGATATCCTAGAGTTAGGCATACCTTTTTCCGACCCGATGGCAGATGGCCCAGTCATTCAGCGCGCCAGTGAGCGGGCGCTTGCCCAAGGAGTGACTCTGCGCGACGTGCTGGAGATGGTTCGTGCTTTCCGGCGCAAAAATTCCCAAACTCCGGTGGTTCTCATGGGTTATCTTAATCCACTGGAGGCGATGGGCTATCGTGCCTTCGCCACCGCTGCCGCCGAGGCCGGGGTCGATGGGGTGCTCACTGTTGATCTACCACCGGAAGAATCCGGCGCGTTGGTTACGGTGCTGCGCGAGGTCGGTCTAGATCCAATTTTTCTGATCGCACCGACCTCCACCCAAGAACGAATCGCCATGATCAGCGCAGTTGCCAGCGGGTTTATTTACTACGTCGCGATCAAAGGAGTTACCGGAACCGCGATCCTCGATATCCCCTCAGTGGCCGCCAAACTTGACGTAGTGCGACAAGCAACGGATCTTCCCATCGGGGTTGGTTTCGGTATTCGTGACGCCATCTCAGCGGCATCTGTAGCGAGCGTTGCGGACGCTGTAGTGGTAGGCAGCGCAGTGGTCGCACGAATCGAGACCCTAGCGCAACAAGGATCAGCGGTTATTCCCGAGGTTGCGGCCTTCATTGCTGAATTACGAGCAGCCATCGACGCCATTTGATCATTTTTATGCTTATCAATCGAGTCCGTCACGAGAAATAAAACCTAATGTCAGATACTCTTAGCTGGTTCCAAAAACTTCTCCCCTCCCGCATCCGTACCGAAGGCGGTAATAAAAAAGTTCCCGAAGGGTTATGGACTAAATGCGCCGCTTGTAGCGCGGTGCTATTTCGCGCAGAACTGGAGCGTGGTTTGGAGGTTTGTCCTAACTGTGATCATCACATGCGTATTGGGGCACGCGATCGCCTTGATCGTTTTCTTGACCCCACGCCCAGGGAGGAAATTGGCGCAGTTCTTGAGCCGGTGGATATTCTTAAATTTCGGGATAGCAAGCGTTACAAAGACCGTCTCGTTCAGGCGCAAAAAGATACTAGCGAAAAAGATGCACTGGTGGCGATCCGTGGAGCGGTTGAAGGTCTACCTTTAGTAGCAACGGCTTTTGAGTTTCGTTTCATGGGTGGATCGATGGGTTCGGTGGTGGGAGAAAAATTTGTGCGCGCTGTTGATTGTTGCCAGGATTGGCAGATACCGCTGGTGTGTTTTTCTGCCAGCGGCGGAGCACGGATGCAAGAGGCGTTACTTTCATTGATGCAAATGGCTAAAACTTCAGCGGCATTGGGAAAACTTTCTCGTGAGGGGATTCCTTTCATCTCGGTGTTGACTGATCCGACCATGGGTGGCGTTTCAGCGAGCCTTGCCATGCTTGGCGATATCAACATCGCTGAACCTAAAGCCCTGATCGGTTTTGCTGGCCCACGGGTTATCGAACAAACTGTCCGCGAGACCCTTCCCGAGGGATTTCAGCGTTCCGAATTCCTGCTGGAACACGGCGCTATTGATCTCATCGTCGATCGTCGGGAAATGCGTAGTCGTATCGCCCGACTGCTATCTATCCTAACCAACCATCCATTGACAGAACTTGCTCTCTCCTAACCGAATCTGCTTCCTAAAATATGCACATAAGTGTTTATGTACTCAAATTAAGGATAATTCGCACTCCGTTGATAGTGTTATCACTGCAACTGGAGTCCTGGTTGGGCAGTCTCAACCGGAGGCTAGCCTGCGCTAGCAACATCATTACTTATTTACATAGCCCCCGGCCTTGCCGTGAAATTTAACTCGTTGATCATCCTTGGGCGAGCTAATTTGCGAACCAATGTACGTCACGTAATGACGGTACGCGAAACTTTCGCGCTATGGATACTATCCACGCACGAATTATAAATAAGCATGCTTAAAAAACAAAGAGGATATCTTTATTTATCTTTTTTATTCTTCTCTCTTTAGTGGGTTTTCTTGGGTCGGTAGTGTTTTTCATATCCATAATTGAACACTATTATTCATATTATAAGCTACTAGAGTCTAGCTCCATTCATTAAAAATTTTTGAGAAACGTTACTCTTGAAAGGGCTGGAAGTTTTTGTGATGCTTCGTTTTCTTTCGCAATGTTTCAATCCACATCCGACCTCATCCAAATCCGGCGCGGAAACCCCTGGCTTGAGCCATGGGGAGGAAGCGCCGTCCTCCTGTTTTTTGATTTTGAAGTTAAGAAAGAGCCGGTCTTTCCCGGCTGTCAGCCCTTACGGGCCTGGTGACACGAGTCTTGCGACCCGGCTCCCCTCGCCAATGTTGCAACGCAGATTCAGTTCTTGCGAACCTTGCGGCAGACCGTTTCGTACTACCCCCGAGCTTGTCTGCTCCTGCCACTTTCAGCGCCTGGAGTTGAGGAAGCGCCCCAGGGTGAGTCTTTTACTTCGTTGCAACGTAGTCCGATTTCCCGGACCCTGGCTGGTAAACCAGGCTTTCTTCCATTAAAGCCCCCGGCTTTAGCCGTGGGGTGATTTACGGCTCGCTTCGATGTCTCTAGTATATGATCCACTTGGACGGATAAAATTTTAACACTTCAACCCTCACAGCCACGAATTTATCATACCTTCCATGGATACCTCTTGCGGTGCGCTGTTCCACAACATTGGATTACTGGCTAGATACGCGGACACGGTAGTCTGTGAAACAATGATCACATTGATTGCCTCCCTCAAAATGCGTGGGTTCAACGTCCTGCTTGATGAGCGTGGCGCTCAACTTACTGATTACCACGAAGTCCGTGTATCTACTTTACGATCTATCGGAGAAACGTGCGATCTGGTCATTGTATTAGGTGGAGATGGAACATTACTGAATGCCGCTCGCAGCCTGGCAAACTATAATGTACCCTTGCTTGGCATCAATCTTGGTTATTTGGGATTTCTAGCAGATATCCCGCCCAAGAGCATGGAGGAGGCACTGGATTCCATTTTAAATGGCCAGTATGAATCAGAGGAACGTTGGCTGCTGCATGCCACGGTTCTACGTAGCGGCGAGATGATTAGTACCAGCGATGCCTTTAATGACGTTGTAATTCATCGCTGGAACGTTCCCCAAATGATCGAATTTGAGACTTACGTCAATGATCGTTTTGTTTATACTCTGCGCGCTGATGGCCTAATCATTTCTACCACAACTGGCTCAACCGCCCATGCTTTATCTGCCGGTGGACCAATTATTTATCCAACGTTGCCCGCTACCTTAATTGTGCCGATTTGTCCTCACACAGTAAGTAATCGTCCTCTAGTTGTATCAAATGAAGCTATTGTTGAAATCGTAATCAGTGATGGCAATTACCAACAAGCCCAGCTAACCTGTGATGGTCAAATTAATTTAGGCATTGTATCTGGCGATCGGATTGTAATTAAAAAACGTGATGGCTGTGTTCGCTTGATTCACCCTAAAGGTTACGATTATTTTAGCATCCTGAGAGAAAAACTTAACTGGAGCAAAAAAATTGTTGGCTCCAGATAGTCCGAAATTCAATTATTATATAATTTAAGGAGTCGAGATGGAAAATGTATGGACAAAACTCGGTGCCATCTTCACACTATTCCGCTTCTTCAATCAGATCCTTTAAGGAGTCATTCCCTTGGCCAACACTGCCCAAGCCAAAAAACGTGCCCGTCAATCCGAAATCCGCCGTCAGCGGAACGTTAACCATCGATCCAAACTGCGTACCTACCTTAAAAAAGTAGTTAAGGCTATTAGTGAGGGAAATCTTCCTCTGGCACAAACCGCTTACAAGGATGCAGTCCCGATCATCGACAGCATGGCGCGCCGAGGCATCATTCATGGTAACAAGGCTGCTCGACACAAGAGCCGCCTTAATCGACACATCCATCACATGGTTAACACAGCAGCCGCTACTGGTTGAGAAACTCTGGCTAATTCCGGCAATCAAGTTCTGATATTCCCAGGAATATCCGAACTATGCTGTTTTCGGCAGTAAATCACCCCACGCATAAATGCGGGTGCTTTAATGGAAAAAAGCCTGGTTTACCAGCCTAAGTCCGAGAAATAGGACGCCGTTGCAACGAAGTAAAAGACTCACCCTAGGGCGCTTCCTCAACTCAGGGCTGCTGAAAGTGGCAGATGCAGACAATCTCAGGGGTAAGAGCGAAACGGTTTGTCGCAAGATTCAAAGTATCGAATCCAAGCTGCGTTGCAACATTGGCGAGGGGGGCGACGGAATTAAAAATCCGTCCGTCACTAGGCCCTTACGGGCATTCCGTCTTTAATTAGGCGGTGGCAGCCGGGAAAGACCGGCAACTTCTACTTCAAAATCAAAGTCAACTAACAGGAGGACGGCGCTTCTTCCCCATGGCTCAAGCCAGGGATTTCCGCGCCGGAAATGCTGGTTGAATCAATCACTCCCTGCTGTAGCCGCTTGGCTTACTCACGCCGACCAAAGCATCCTCCTGCAAAAGCAAGGAGAAAGCCTTCATTTTACTGATATTGCTGATGAAGATCCTTATCCCTGGATTCAAATCGATGCCGCGATAACTTATCAAACTATAGAAGGTTTTGGCTTTGCTCTGACTGGTGGCAGCGCCTATCTACTCAATCATTTATCCGCTGCGACCAAGCATAGTTTATTAAAAGAAATTTTCTCGAACGGAAATGATGGAATTGGCGTAAGTTATCTGCGCGTCAGTATTGGCGCATCTGATCTAAGTGCAACAAGTTTTTCTTACGATGATGTTCCAGCCAACCAAACTGATCCAGAACTAATCCATTTTAATTTAACCGCAGGCGATTGTGATCTTGTTCCAGTGCTGCGGGAGATTATTGCGATTAATCCGAATATCAAAATTATTGCCACACCTTGGTCGGCTCCGCCCTGGATGAAAACAAGTGGTGGCTTTATCGGAGGAAAATTATCTCCAAAGTATTACCAGGCATACGCGAATTATTTTGTTAAATATTTACGCGCAATGAAGGATAATGGTATCTTCATTCATGCCATTACTCCACAAAATGAACCAATGAATCATGAAAATGAACCAAGCATGGTAATGGAAGCAATTGAACAAGCTGACTTTATTAAAAATTATCTGGGGCCTACTTTACACGATGCTGGCTTGCGAGATATCGAAATATTCTGCTGGGATCATAATTGTGACTTAAAGGAATATCCTCTCACCGTTCTTTCCGATCCAGAAACCAGAAAATATGTTACCGGAATTGCTTGGCATCTTTATGGTGGTGATGTTTCGGCAATATTTGATGTTCATCAAGTTTATCCAGAAATGAAGATGGCCTTTACCGAACAATGGGTCGGTCTGAACGGAAAATTCGCAGATGACTTGGCTTGGCATATAAAAAACGTCATGGTGGGTACAATTAGGAGCTGGAGCAAAATCGTTCTAGAATGGAATCTTGCTTCCGATCTTAGTTGCGGCCCTCATACGCCAAAAGGCGCATCAAGCTGCGTTGGCGCGCTTACCATTGATGTAAATCATGAACAAATTGTGCGAAATGTTTCATATTACGTCATTGCTCACGCAGCGAAGTTTGTTAGTCCGGGATCGCTTAGAATATTTTCTACCCAAGTTGATTCATTACCCAATGTAGCATTCAAAACCCCATCGGGTGAAATTGTATTATTGGTGCTTAATGAAAATCAGCAGCGTCAATCTTTCACCATCAAATTTGGTCGGAAATTAATCAATGCCACATTGGAAGGTGGCTCAGTAGGTACTTATACTTGGTAAGTCCTTTCACTATCTGTTACAATATTTAGTATTGCATTATTTAAGATAGGGTTACGTGCTAACCGTTGATATCGACTTTTTTAAGAGTACTTTATATGGCCACCTTGCTGAGTCGTTTTTTTTCATTGGTTTTAATTGCGTTATTGACCGCTTGTGGTGGGGGAGGGGGTGGCTTTACCGGTACTGGCGATGAGAACACCAGCACGGTAGCAGAAATATCGCTTCCTGCGCAGGTCAGTACTAATGGCCGGCTGGCCGTGGTAAGTGAAGGTGAGTCGTTACCACTGCGGCTGGTTGTTAAGGATAAGGATGGTAAACCTACACCTGGAGTAGGATTAACTTACACCACCACCATCGGAACTCTATCAACGACCGCGCTCACGGGTAATAAAAACCCCGCCGCAGCTCAACTCAGAAATATTCTTTCCCAGACTCGCGTCGGGTTGGATAATCAAAGTGGTGGTAAGTCAATTACCATATCCACGGATGTAAGTGGCGTTGCCACGGCCTATCTCACGGGAGACGGAACTTCAGGTACCGCCGAAATCACAGCGACTGCTGGTAAGGTTTCTCAATCTTTTAAGGTTAATTTAAGTCAGGTTGGTGAAATTTCCGTAAGCACGGCAAATGAAAGCATTCGATCTGATGGAATTGATAAAACCCGAGTTTGGGCTACCGTAAAGGACGCCAATAAAGAAGCTCCAATTGCTGGTGCCAAGGTCAGTTTTACCACTATTGCCGGTACGCTCTCTCCCGTTTCGCTAGAAACTAGCCTGGACAACATTAAAACCGACATTGATGGCGTTGCTGAAATATTTCTCACTGCACCAAAATACGCTGGATCCACCACAATTACCGCGACTTCCGGTGGTTTCACGGGCAGCGTTAATGTCAATTTTGTCGCTAATGCGCTCAATACTAAACTTAATCTAAACGCAGCGCCGACGACGATTAATCCCAAAGGTTCAACCACGCTTCGAGCAACGGTATCGGATGCCAATAATTATCCGGTTGCGGGTCAGACAGTGAATTTCGACATTTTCGCCAACAGGACTGAAGGAAATTTAAGCGCACCCTCTGCGACTACGGATACCAATGGACAGGCAACGGTGACTTACACCGCTGGGAGTAATGAAGGAACCGATATCTTGCGGGCGCGTTTAGCCGATGGAAAAGAAATGATAGTGAACGTGGTGATCAATGCGAATGCGACTGTCGTTGGGTCAGTAACGATGACCATGGGAGCATCGAGCATCGTGGCCGACGGGATCAGCATGGTGAACGCACGTGCAACGGTCAAAGATACGGACGGAAACGCGGCAGTGGGGATGTTGGTGAGTTTCGCCACCACAGCGGGGAAGGTATCTGCGACCGCCGCGATAACGAATAACATGGGAATAGCAGAAATCATGCTGATCGCGCCAAAGTTAATGGGAAGCGCGATAGTTACAAGTAATGCAAGTGGATTTAGTGCCACGGCCACAGTGAACTTCGTTGCGGGTGCGGCCATAAAAATTGATCTGAACCTGGCCCCAACGAAGCTCAATCCGAAAGGTTTGAGTACGCTACAAGCGACAGCAATGGATACCAACAATAATCCAGTATCGGGTCAAACCGTGAGTTTTGATATTCCTAGCAATAAAACTGGAGGAACTCTAAGTGCGGCTGCCGCGATTACGGATAATAATGGCCAGGCCAAGGTAACCTACACCGCAGGAAATATCGAGGGAACGGATACTCTGCGTGCACGACTCCCCAATGGGAGTGAAGATAGAAAAACTGTAGTAGTGAATGCTGCGGCCACGGTAGTTGGGTCAGTGACAATGGATGCTGGAGCGCCGAGTGCGGTGGCAGATGGCTCAAGCGTGGTGGCGATACTTGCGACAGTCAAGGATACGGGTGGAAACGCCGCAGTGGCGGCGACGGTGATTTTCTCCACCACTGCGGGAACACTCAAAGATAAAAATGGAAAAATAACAACGACGGCGGTCACTGGTGCCAACGGAGTCGCGGAATTATGGTTAATCGCACCGAAGGGAATAGGGAGTGTCACGATCACGGGTAATGTTAGCGGGTTCATTGCCAGCGTGACGGTAAATTTCACTGCGGGCGCGCCCACGCAAGTCATGCTTATTGCAACTCCATCGACGATCAACCCAAATGGTGTGAGTACGGTCCAAGCGACGGCATTGGATGTCAATAATAATCCTGTGGTGAATCAAACGGTAATTTTCGATATTACCAATTCTCCGCCTAAAGGAAATCTTAACGCGACTTCTGCAATTACTGACAACAATGGACGAGCAACGGTAACTTATACTGCGGGAAGCACCGAAGGAATTGATACCCTGCGAGCACGACTCGCTAATGGAATCCAGCAAACCGTGGCAGTTGCGATCAATACGTCGGCGAGGGTGGTTGGTTCAATAGTGGTTACGATGGGTGCGACGAGTGTGGTTGCCGACGGGACGAGTAAGGTTGCGGCGCGTGCGATAGTCAGGGATACCGATGGAAATGCAGTTGCCAATAAAAATGTGACGTTCACCACCACAGCGGGGATACTATCACAAACCCAAAAAACAACTAATATCAACGGATTGTCAGAAGTAATGCTGACCGCTCCTATTCATGTAGGGAATGCGACGGTCACGGGCAGCGTAGACGGATTTAATGCCAGTGCCACAGTGAGCTTCGTGGCGGGTGCCCCCGAAAAAGTTATTTTGAAATCAACATCGTTGACTTTGAATCCAAAAGGATCGGCTTCAATTGATGCGACGGTGTTGGATGTCAACGATAATGCCGTCTCGGGCCAGACAGTGAGTTTCAATATTTCCACCAACGGTAGTAGTGGGAGTGGTGGGAGTTTAAGTGCGGCTGTCGCAATTACGGATAATAATGGACGTGCGACGGTAACTTATACTGCGGGAAATGTGGCGGGCACGGATACCATTCTTGCACGCTTAACCAATGGGAAAGAAGATACACTGAGTATTAAGGTTGTTCCCACCGGGAATGCTACAAAACTCTCACTCTCGACAACACAGACCGCGATCAAATCAGATAATTCCGATAGTGCCACGATAACAGCCATTGCGCTTGATGGTAACAACGTCGTTGTTTCGGGAGTCACTATTACGTTTCAAACCGATACCGGACAATTGAGCGCTGGAAGCGTTATAACCGATAATAATGGTAAAGCAAGCGTTATTTTTTCTTCGGGCACTATTGATCCAAGTAATGCCATTGTAACCATCAATGCTTATTTAGGTACTGTAGACGCGACTGCGCTTCCGCCCCCGGACGCATCGATCCCAATTGTGATTATCGGTTCGACTATCACACTAGCGGCTGATTTATCAAATCTTGAGGTGAATTCATCGACAATTTTAACAGCAACGCTAAAAAACGCCGCAGGAATTGCCATTCCTCAACAGAAAGTTACTTTTTCCTGGGATAGCGATGCCGCAGAACTTACAGATATTGTAGGATACGACGGTGATAAATCAGATGTTAATGGACAAGTCAAAAAATTACTTACTGCTAAGAGTCCCGGCAAGATTACGATTACTGCAAATGGCTTGGGGGCGCAAGCCACACGCGATTTTGTTATTAGCGCCACAGGAAGTGCTTTTCAAATTACTCAACCAAGTGAAGATCCGTCAACATTATCCATTGATGCGCCATTGACTGTTAAAGTCAACGCGGTCAATACCGCTAATGTGACTTTTGTTACTTCTTTAGGTAAATGGTTGGAAAGTAATAGCAACCTATATTCTGTTGATTCTATCAACAGTACTGCGCAGGCGACGTTGATTTCCACACAAAGCGGAACAGCTACCATACGAGCATTTGATACTAACAATTCTTCGACAAAATTTGATTCCAAAACTATATTGATTTCAGCGTCCGTTACTCAGGCGCATCATGTTGTCTTACAGTCTAATCTCACCACAATGCCTCCAAGCGTGGGCACCACATATCCCGCTGAGTTGACGGCAACGGTTTACACAATCGCTAATGAACCAGTAAAAGACGCTCGAGTGGTATTTTCCTTGTCCAACACTACCGGTAGTGGAGAAAAAATTAATCCAATCTATGGGCTAACTGATTCTTCCGGTCAAGTTAAATCTACCTTTACCTCCGGATCATTGAGTTCTGGGCAAGAGGGGGTAAAGATTACCGCTACGTTATATGACACATCATCGACCATTATTAGCTCTGACTTTATTAACATCAAGATCACAAAAACGGCAGGATCGGTGGTTATTGGTACAAGCACGGTAATGAGCGATGAAAATGGTTCGACTTCTTATAAAATGCCCATGACGGTAATGGTTGCAGATTCCGTAGGTGCCGCAGTTCCAAACGCTGTAATAAGTTTGAGTGCTTGGCCTGTGCAGTATGCGAAAGGAGCTTGGTACTCTCCAACTGGAGATGGAAAAGACTGTGTGCCGATTATTACCGGCGTTTTTGAAAATGAAGACGTTAATGAAAATGTAATACTTGATTCCGGGGAAGATACCAATGGGGATAATATGCTTACCCCGCCAAATTCTGCAGCCGGTACCATACCGGCGACGGTAACCACCGATTCGAATGGAGTATTCACTTTTAATCTTATTTACCTAAAAAAATACGCAATGTGGGTTGTCAATCGAATTCGTGCGACGACACTTGTCCTGGGTACAGAAATGACAGGTGAAATATTGATGTATCAACGGCATGATCCCTTGGTTAATGATTCATTTGATGATTATAGAGGTCTTCCCGTGACAGCAGCGGACGCTAAAGGATGTTTTGTTTTTGATTCGCCTTTTAATTAATTAGGTAATCAATTCAAGTTGCTACTTATTTGCCTTTCTCCCCTCTCCCTTTGGGAGAGGGGCCGAGGGTGAGGGATAATTCCTCAACATTAGTCAAAAGTCCCTCACCCCAACCCATCTCCCAAAGAGAGAGTGATTATTTGGTTATCCATCATAATAGGTAGCAATTTAGGTTAATCATCTCTCAAACCATTTTTCTCTCTACAATTGGGAAGATGGGTTTTTTCATCACCCACCGTATTAGGTAGTAATTCGGGTTATTTTAATTTTTTTGATTATTCAGGAATGACTTTATGTTCTCCGCACTTGTTTCCCTGATATTCCGTGGCATTTTTCTTTATTTCATGGTGTTGCCAAGCATCCTTTTCGCTGCCCTTCCGGCGGCACCAATCATTAGTGTAGTAGCCGGAGATTCTCAAGTTACGCTGAAATGGAACGCAGTTAACGATGCAGTCAGCTACAACGTCTATCAAGGGACAATCGCAGGAGGAGAATCAGCCACGGCAATTTTGCAAAACGTCCTTGGCACTAGCGTAAATGTCACTGGTTTGATTAATGGCAAGAAATATTTTTTCAAGATGGCTGCTATCAATACGAATGGACGCAGTAATTTATCAAATGAAGTCAATGCCACGCCTATGGGTGACACACCAATTATTGAAGACAATCCAGAGGTAGGAGACAGCCAAGTTATGTTGAAATGGAGCACGGTTAATCGTGCCGTCAGCTATAACATCTATAAAGGAACCGTTGCAGAAGGAGAAAATTTTGATACGCCAGCGAAATCAAACATCACTGACACTAGCGCAGTTGTGACTGGTCTGAATAATAACACGACGTATTTTTTCAAAATGAAAGCCGTTTATGAGGGTGGTAGCATCAGTTCATCTTCAAATGAAGTTAGTGCCACACCGAAAGCGTCTTCTCTTGTAGCACCGGTTATCGTTTCCGCAGTGCCGGGGAACTTGCAAATTACATTGAATTGGTTGGCGGTGACCGGCGCTACTAGTTACAAAATTTACCAAGGAACCATGGCGGGAGGCGAATCCTCAACCCCAGTCAAAACCGATGTCACTGGAACCAGTATAATTATTAATGGATTAACTAGAGGTACGACTTATTTTTTTAAAATGAAAGCTGTCAAAACCGGGAGTGAAAGTAATTTTTCAAACGAAGTTAGTGCTACTCCACCGATTATCCCTGCGGCACCGGTGATTAGCGCTACTCCAGGAAATACTGAAGTCACACTAAAGTGGTCGGCAGTGATCGGTGCCACCAGCTACAACATTTATCAAGGAACTATAGCGGGAGGTGAATCCTCGACCCCAGTCAAAACTCATGTTACCGGTACCAGCGTAAAAATTACTAATTTGACCAATGGAGTAACGTATTTTTTCAAGATGAAAGCCGTCAACGCTGGTGGTATCAGTGCAGAGGAATCAAATGAGGTCGCAGTCATACCGCAGGCTCCTACAGCGGTGCCGATAGCACCAGTAATTAGCACCGCCATCGCGGGAAACGCCAAAGTTACGCTGGTGTGGTCTGCAGTGACCAGTGCTACCAGTTACAAAATTTATCAGGGAACCATGGCGGGAGGTGAATCCTCGACCCCAGTCAAAACCGATATCACTGGAACTAGCATAACCATCGACGGATTAATCAACGGCAAACAGTACTTCTTCAAAATGAAAGCGAGCAACGCAGGGGGTACCGGTGCGTTTTCAAATGAAGTCAGTGCTACGCCTATGACACAACCAGAAACGTTGGGATTATCGACTAATAAAATTTCTGTTTTATCTGATAACGCCGATTTAGCCATGATTACGGCTACTGTCCTAGACGATCAAAATGCTGTTATGCCTGATCAGGAGGTCACTTTTAAGGCTAACGGCGGTCAAATTAACAAATCTTTGGTCACTACCGGTATTGATGGCACTGCTTCTATTACTTTTTCTTCGGGAGCGGATCAGGCAAACAAAATAGTTACAATTACCGCAGAGGTTAAAAAATCTGGTGGTGGTAAGAAAACAAATGAGATCAAGATTGAAATAACGGGTACTTCGCTACAATTAGTTACAAACAGAACTTCTCTTACCCTGGATGAGTCTCAATTTGTAGATGCTGAGGTTATTGTCCGAAATGCCAGTAATAATCCAATTTATCAAAAAGAAGTATGTTTCGAAATTGAAAAAATTGAACCATCTAACGGTGGTGGTGGCGATCTAAAAATTACTGATACCAGTAAAAATGAACTGACAAATGTATGTAGCGCGAATTCTTCTTGGAAAAAAATTGGCTTTACTGATTTTGAAGGAAAAGTACAATTCAGAATATCTGGAAAAACTAGTCAGGGAAAAGTTAAATTAATCGTATATAGTCAAGGTTCTTCAAATTTCGGTTTATTTATAGTAAGCACGGCTGGAGAAGTATTTCAGATCGAAAAACCATCTGCCAATGAATTTGCTTATGTCACCGGGAGTCAAACTTCACTAATAACCTACGTCGAATTTAAGGTTGTTGTCCCCAGTACGACGCAATTAGTAACTTTTTCCTCCTCTTTGGGTACCTGGCAAACGGGTACATGGAATGAGTTATCGAAATCTTGCGATAACAGATTGGATACTGGTCAGCCCTTCGTCAAGAACGTGGCGGTAATAAACAAAGTAGCGTGCGCTCGTTTAGTCTCTGATAAGGCTGGAACTGCTTCCGTATTGGTGCGTGACGCTAATGATGAGATTCGTGAGGATAGTCGTAAGGTGTTTTTTTCTGCGTCTATCGATCAAGCGGGAAAATTAATTTTTGGATCAGATAAACATGTTTTACCAATATCTCTTGGTACAAACTACATAGCTCAACTTAACGCGCGATTGTTAACCGCAGATGATGCTCCCATCGCTGGCGCTACTATTGCATTCTTTTTATTGAACGCTACTGGCGGTGGAGAGACTGTTTCACCGCCATTTGCCACCACGGATAGTAGCGGTGAAGTCCATGCTCTTTTTACCTCTGGCACCCAGGCATCAAGTGGGAATGGGGTACGCATCAGGGCGTCGGTCATCTATCCAGTTGATGTTAATCCACCCGAGGAAGCAAAATCCAAAGAAATTAATATTATTATCTCTAACGCCGCAGGTTCGATAGTCATTAGCGCTGGAATTGCTCCAGTTTTAGGAGATGATACTACCTATTACAAACTGCCAATATCGATTCTGGTAGCGGATGTAGCAGGTAATCCAGTGCCCAACGCAACGATTACCCTGAGCAATTGGCCTAAGCGATATTATACCGGAATACGAGATAACATTTTTTGGGAATATCCAGACATATTAGATGGCACTGCGGTTATCACCGACACTTTCGAGAATGAAGATAAAAATCGTAATCTCTTTCTTGACATTGGCGAGGATGAAAATGGTGATGGTCATTTGACGCCACCTAATTCAGCGGCTGGTACTATTCCGAAATCTGTAACAACAGATGATGATGGTCGCAAAAAATTCGACTTGCTTTACTTAAAGGGATTTGCCAAATGGGTAGTTGATGGTATTCGCGCCACAACTACTGTTCAAGGGAGCGAAATTACTGCGGATTATGAAATTGTTTTACCAGAAATTTTACCCTTTCTTACTAGCGACAGAATAAAGTTGGGTGGTTCGCCATTTAATACGGAATGTCCCTATG
This sequence comes from Gammaproteobacteria bacterium, assembly GCA_963575715.1. Taxonomy (NCBI): domain Bacteria; kingdom Pseudomonadati; phylum Pseudomonadota; class Gammaproteobacteria; species Gammaproteobacteria bacterium. Next base: position 21,399 of record CAUYTW010000299.1, read on the forward strand.
TCGCGGAGGCTTCAAATAAAACCCTCTTTGTTCCTCCTGGTGAATCCAAAACCGTTACATTAAGTTTATCGCCACGTTCTGATTTGCCTGTTGGCACTCTTTATCCCTCGCTTAATGATCGAACAGTAACTGCCCTGGTAGATAATGGTTATTCTTCTTTGGGGCTATCCGATATTTGGGCGACGAGTGGTTTAACGAGTACCATCGGAGGAGTTGCTGGTCAGTTTGAATCAACTATTGGTGTTGGATCCATTTATTCAAGCTTAGGAGACTCTGCCGTCGTTTATTTTTACGTAGGCTGCGCTCTGGTTCAGGTTAATGTCGCAGTCGGTAGTGGTGCTCCTGCGGGCATCAAAATATCGGCGCTTCCGACTGTGGTAAAGCCATACGGAGATACTAGTATCAGCGCGGTAGTTACGGATGAGAATGGTTATCCAGTATATAGATGGCCTGTAAATTTTTCCTCAGAAGGCGACAGTGGCGGTTATTTCTATGGCTATGACTCCATATTGACCGATATTCATGGCCAAGCGATGAGGACTTATCACGCTGGTGGCCAAGTTGGGATAGATCGTGTCACGGTGCAGGCAGTAGGTGCAGCAATCAATCTGACCGCGTCGCAGACTATCGAGGTCAATCCTGATTCACCCCTGGTAGCTACTATTACTCTTCAGGCGGGTGCTACCAACATTCCAATAGGCGGTACCAATGTCAACCTGCGAGCTAACGTAAAAAATGCCGTTAATCAGCCTCTGAAAGATGTTGAGGTAATTTTTTCCACCAATGCAGGCACGTTCAAGGATACGGGTGGGAGTACAGTGACCAAGGTCAAGACCAATGCCGCAGGCATTGCCGAAGCGACATTGTTATCTGGTGATACTGTGGGCACCGCGACGGTAAAAGCCGATGCCAACGGCTTCTTGACATCTACTCAAATCGTTTTTGATCCTGGCCAAGCCGACTCTATTGAGTTGATCGCAACACCAGCGACGATCAATCCATTGGGGACGAGTACACTCAAAGCAAAGGTTTTGGATTCTAAAAAGAATTCTGTGGCAGGCCAGACGGTGAGTTTTGATATCACTACCAACACAAGTGGCGGAACCATGGGCGTGGCTTCCTTAGCTACGGACAGTAATGGATTGGCGACGTTAACTTATACGGCGGGGTCCAAGGAAGGTAATGATATTCTTCGGGCGCGACTGGCCAACGGAATCCAAAAAACGACAAAAGTTGTGGTCAGTACGACGGCGACGGTGGTGCAGTCAATATCAATGGCCACTAGTGTGAACAGCGTAGTGGCGGACGGCACGAGCAAGGTCGCGGTCCGAGCGACGGTCAAGGATATTTCCGGCAATGTGGCGATAGGAGTGCCGGTGAGCTTCGCCACCACGGCGGGAACCTTATCAGTGGTGACGGACAAGACCGATACCAGTGGCGTGGCTCAAGTAATGCTGACAGCACCAAAGAACGTGGGAAGCGCCACGCTCACTGCCAGCATCAGCGGTTTTATTGCTACGGCAACAGTAAATTTTACGGCAGGCGTGCCGGTTGCGAGCAAATTCACTCTGAGCGCCGCTCCGACGACGATCAATCCGCAGGGTTCGAGTACGCTTTTGGCAACGGTATTCGATGCCAACGATAATCCAGTAGCGGGTCAAGTGGTGAATTTCGATATTACCACTAACAAGAGTGGGGGAAAATTGGGCGCGGTTTCCGCGACCACTGATAGTAATGGCCGTGCGACGGTTGCCTATACTGCGGGAACCGTAGGAGGCACGGATATCTTTCTGGCGCGGCTGGCCAACGGAATTCAAAAAACTACGAAAGTGGTAGTCAGTACGACCGCGACGGTGGTGGATTCAATATCGCTGACCACCGGCGCGATCAGCGTAGTGGCCAATGGGACTAACAATGTGGCGATACGGGCGATGGTACGTGATACATCGTTTAATCCAGCGGCAGGCATGACGGTGAGCTTCATTACCACGGCCGGGACGCTCTCTGCGGCGACGGCGAAAACTAACAGCACCGGCGTGGCTGAGGTTACCCTGACCGCACCAACGCAGGCCGGCAGCGCCACGATTACGGGTAGCGTCAATGGATTTAGCGCCACGGCAACCGTGAATTTCACGGCAGACGTGCCGGATGCAAGTAAGTTCACCCTGAGTGCGGTACCGACGACGATTAATCCGCAGGGAGCGAGCACTCTTCAGGTAACGGTACTCGATGCCAACGATAATCCGGTAGCAGGTCAGGTAGTGAATTTCGATATTGCCACCAACAAGAGTGGTGGAACACTGGGCGCGGTTTCGGCAACCACCGATGGTAATGGCAGAACGACGGTGCTCTACACGGCAGGAGCCTCAGCGGGAACGGATATCCTCCGGGTGCGACTGGCCAATGGAATACAGGCTACAACTAATGTAGTGGTTAGCATGACGGCGACGGTAGTGGGTTCGATATCGATGAGCACCGGAGCGAGCAGCGTGGTCGCAGACGGTGTGAATAAGGTCGCGGTACGAGCGATGGTACGCGACACATCCTTTAGTCCGGCGGTAGGAATGACGGTGAGCTTCGCTACAACGATTGGCACGCTGTCGGCGGCGACGGCGAAGACCAACAGCACGGGCGTGGCTGAGGTAACCCTGACCGCACCAGTGCAGGTAGGAAGCGCCACCATCACGGGCAGCGTCAGCGGGTTTAGTGATACTGCCAGTGTGAGCTTCAAAGCGGGCACGCCCTCGCAGGTCACCCTGAGCGCGGCCCCTTCGACGATTCGTCCTAATGGAACGAGCATGCTCCAGGCAACGGTACTCGATGCCAACGATAATCCGGTAGCAGGCCAGGTAGTAAATTTCGATATTGCCACCAACAAGAGTAGTGGAACACTGAGCGCGGCTTCCGCAACTTCCAACGTGAATGGATTGGCGACAGTCACTTACACGGCAGGAGCGACGACGGGAACGGATATCCTCCGGGCGCGGCTGGGCAATGGAATAC
>CAUYTW010000300.1 GCA_963575715.1 Gammaproteobacteria bacterium
CTCATAAATGAGAGTTCACTAAAAGTCTTGCACTAAAGTGCATAGTTTTTACTAGCGAATTGGTACAATAAAAATGGACGTTTCCGCGCGGGATGAAGATGGTCTGGTATCGGTCTCAGCAGCTACGCTTATTGCTTTGCGCCATGGTGCTATATCGCTCCTACCATGTCCGGGTTCCATCCGCGCGGCGCGTGGCGGTCCTTATCTTTCGCCATTCAAGGGCCGTGGCATGGAATTTGACGAAGCACGACCATATCAGCAAGGTGACGATGCGCGAAGCCTTGACTGGCGTGTAACCGCACGTACCGGTCGTCCGCACACCAAACTGTTCCGCGAAGAACGTGAACGTGCTGTGCTGCTGTGCGTGGATTTGCGTTACACCATGCACTTCGCCACCCGTGGCGCCTTCAAGGCGGTAAGGGCCGCACAGGTTGCTGCCTTGCTCGGCTGGAGTGCGGTACATCAGGGAGATCGTCTGGGCGGACTGTTGTTCGCCGAATATTTTCATAGGGAATTCGCACCACGTCGGGGTCAGGCGCAGTTATTACAGCTATTAGAACAACTTGCTACCGCTCCAGTTTGGTGCTCGTCCATCAGCAATCGGTCCGGAGGTGATCCGGCCTCAATCTTGACCGATGCCCTAACACGCTTGCGCCACGTCGCGCAACCAGGTAGCTTGATTTTCCTCATCAGCGACTTCCACGCTCTGGATACAATTACCGAGGCGCACCTCATTCAACTTGCTCGCCATAGCGACCTGGTACTGATCCAGATATACGATCCGCTAGAAGCGGAACTGCCGCTGACGGGTCACTATCGAGTCAGTGATGGTCATGGCGTACTCTCTTTCATCACCGACACTGAGGCGATCAGGTGTCGCTATCGTGAGGCCTTCGCAGCCCGTCACGCTGCGCTGACTACCTTGTGTCAGAGGCATGGCCTACATCATCTTACTCTCACTACTGATAATGATCCGCTAAAGCTACTACTAAATAGATTTGCGTTTCGTAGGGTGTCGCAATAAAATTGAAAAATGGAATCAGCACGTCAAAAAGCGTCAGCTACGGGCGATAGGTTCGAAATTCATGTTTATGGAGGATGGAACCACCCTGTACTGATTGTCAGGAACCCCACGCCTAAAGGCGGAGGCTTGAGAAGTCAAATTCACAAGTGCAGAACTTGACTAGCCTGAGTCCAAAGTATCGGACTACGTTTTTGGAGTCATGACACCTGCGGATGCGTGCCAGTCCGCAGCTCTGTCGCTCACCGTTAAACATCTTTAATGGGGTTAAGGAAGTGCGGTTAGCGGAACAGAGCTGCTGAAAACATTGGCGAGGCAAACATAACCGGCGCAAGCCGAGTTGCCCTTACAGGCTGACAGCCGGGAAAGACCGGCTCCTAATTCTGAAAACCGCCCGCTTTCCTACCTGCCCGGCTTAAAGCAGGGGGCTTCTCGCGGGCATTTGGTGAAGAACAATTAACTTAAGCATTAAAGACAGATTCTATTTTAGTGGTAATCAACTAAAAATATCTACTATATTTAGATGGTTACTTTACTGGCCTTAATGATGTCCTGGGTTGGACCTTCGCAACGATAGACCGTGAACCCCGTCAGGTCCGGAAGGAAGCAGCGGTAACGGATGATTCGGGTGCCGGAGAATGTCTGACCTAGGACATCACCTTTTATGATTTTTTTAATTTAGATCTATTTTAATATGTTGAGAGAAAAGCAGGACCATGGTGTATCAGGTTCTGGCGCGTAAGTGGCGTCCGCGCACCTTCAGTGAAATGGTGGGCCAGGAACATGTCCTGCGCGCTGTTATTCATGCATTGGACTCAGGAAGGCTTCATCACGCATTCCTTTTCACGGGTACCCGTGGAGTGGGAAAAACAACTATTGCCCGCATTCTTGCTAAATCACTAAATTGTGAACAGGGCGTCAGCTCAAGACCGTGTGGCGTTTGTTCCACCTGTTTAGGGATCGATGAAGGCCGTTTCGTGGATCTCATCGAAGTGGACGCAGCTTCGCGTACTAAAGTAGAAGATACCCGTGAACTGCTGGATAACGTTCAGTACGCACCTACTGTAGGCCGTTACAAGGTGTACCTCATTGATGAGGTGCATATGTTCTCCAACCATAGCTTTAATGCCCTTCTCAAAACTCTTGAAGAGCCTCCGCCACACGTCAAATTTTTGCTCGCTACGACTGATCCCCAACGGTTGCCAATTACGATTCTGTCACGCTGTTTACAGTTCAATCTACGCCGCTTGTCGCTACCCTTAATTCGAGATCAATTGGCGCGTATCCTGGAAACGGAAGGCATACCTTGCGAGGAAGGCGCGTTGCGTGAGCTGGCCCGAGCAGCCGATGGTAGCATGCGTGACGGTCTTAGTCTTTTGGACCAGGCCATTGCTTACGGGAGAGGCAGAGTAGTGGAGCAGGATGTCTACGCCATGCTTGGTACCTTGTCCCGTGACCGGGTTTACACGTTGCTGGAACATTTGGCTGCAGGGGACGCGCCAGCGATCATCGCAACCATGGAATCTTTTGCTCGGCAATCGCCGGACTGGAATGCCTTGCTCGGAGAATTATTGCAGTTGTTACAGCGCGTTGCGCTGGCGCAGTTCGTATCAGAGGCATTGAATGATGATCTTGGAGATCAAAAACGAGTTTTGGCGTTAGCCAAACGCATGACTTTGGAAGATGTCCAGCTTTACTATCAGATTGGACTTTTAGGCCGGCGTGATCTTCCCTTGGCTCCTCAACTACAAACCGGATTTGAAATGATATTGTTGCGAATGCTGGCCTTTCGACCAGTACTAGAAGAAAAGTCGTTCTCCACCGCAGCCTCCATGCATACTGCTTCTCTCCCTCAACAATCGATGACAATCTCTGAATCCATGCCTCGTGGCACTCCCACACCGTGCCCATCTGTCGTTTTTTCTTCGCCAGTACCTTCACCGGTATTTCCACATCTTCCTGGTGAAGCACGGTTCATAGGCGAACATTTACCCGATTCACTTCAGGATCTCAATTGGCCAACCTTGGTGGGTACTTTAGGCCTAACGGGAATGAATCATCAATTAGCCATGAATTGTTCTTTACGTCGGGTAGAACAAAATACTTTGTATCTGACCTTGGATGAAGCGCAACGATTTTTGCTTAACAAAGATCGTGAACGACGTGTGGAGCAGGCGATACAAACCCTTTTGGGAGCAAACGTGAAAGCATCTATCTCTATTGCAGCGAATAGCGTGACCACTGTCACTACTTCTCCACGGCAGACTCCAGCTCAACTTCGAGAACAGCATCAACAGGAACAGAAGGTGGCAGCCAGAATCTCCATAGAGCGTGATCCCCTGATACAGACATTTCGTGAAACCTTCGATGCTGATTTGGATATTAAATCAATTCGCCCACTGAATTGATATTAATAGTTGAGCAATTAAACACCAGAAAATCTGGACGGAGTTCCAGTTATCATGGATCGAGCCTATGAGGACTATAAAACTAGAAAATTGGTGTCCGACCTTGGAATGGAATCTGTGGTACCACCAAAAAATAACAGAATTTTAAAATGGATATACGATAAAAATTTGTATAAAAAAAGAAATGAAGTAGAACGGTTGTTCCGGAGATTAAAAAGATTTAGAAGGATTTTTACAAAATTTGACAAGCTTGATGTCTTGTTTAATTTTTTATTACCTTTGGTTTAATTCTTGATATGCTCAATTAGCGTTAACAGGCCCTAGCATAAAAACCAACCTAAATTAAATCTGAATTAACCCTTGCTTAAAGAGGAATGCCGCAGTGAAAGGTCCACTGGCGAATATGATGAAACAAGCCCAGCAAATGCAGACTAATATGCAAAAAATTCAGGAAGAAGTAGCTGCAACGGAAGTCGCTGGTCAAGCTGGAGGCGGGATGGTGGTAATAACCATGACTGGACGTCACGAGACACGCCGGATTCAAATTGAGCCTAATTTACTCAATGAAGACAAGGAAATGTTAGAGGATCTCATTGCTGCCGCGTTTAATGACGCCGTTCGCAAGGCGGATCAATTAATGTCCGAGCGAGTATCTTCGCTCACCGCAGGTCTGGGGCTTCCTCCTGGTTTTAAGTTGCCATTCTAAAGTGGCTTTTTTACACTGATTTGTTATGTTTTCTAAAATAATTCAAATTGCTACCTATCCGTGCTATCCGTGCTTATGAAATACTTATGGTGAAATGCGGCTTCAGTTGCATAGGCGGTAACTTGAATTAAAACAATACAATTAATCACCGTTCTCCTTAGAACAGACCTATTTAAATACTCCTATAGATAGCTTTAGTGTTGAGCGTCTGTTTTACAGAAGCAGACCAGGGTGATAGCTTATTAGTATCGTCAGTAAAATTCTCTATTATGTTGGGAGTCTTACGTGGTTTATATTGCAACCCGACAATTCTTCCATATCTCACAATCTCTCCACAAGCTTCAAATCTCGTGGAAATTATGGATGTTTTTTCAGGTTCGAAGTTCGAGAAATTTTCACACCAACGATTTATGAAAAATAAAAAAAAATATAAAATTTTTGATTATATTACCATCCTGCCTCAGTATCTAATTCCGCATCATCCATTATCGAGATTGGTAAATAAACTGACACGATTACGTTGGTCGCTATGGAAAAATTTTTTGATCAGAATTTTTATTCGTTATTATCGTATTGACTTGAAAGATGCGTTATGCCCTGAAATCGAAAGTTATCCTGATTTTAACAGTTTTTTCACCCGTAGTTTACGCACGGAGGCGCGTCCTATTGTCAATGAGCCAAATTCCGTAATTTCTCCTGTTGACGCCATAGTAAGCGCGGCAGGCATGATCTTTAATCAAACCTTATTTCAGGCCAAGGGACGCCAATATTGCCTTGAAACCCTCCTTGGCGGAGAAAATCACCGCACCACCCGATTTATGGGGGGAAGTTTTATTACACTTTATCTTTCTCCGCGTGATTATCATCGCATTCATATGCCAGTGACAGGACGTTTGCGTGAGATGGTACATATTCCAGGCAGATTATTCGCAGTCAATAATAGCGCTGCTAATGTTGTGCCTGAATTGTTCGCACGTAACGAGCGGGTTATAGCAATTTTTGATACCGTCGTGGGACCGATGGCTTTAATACTGGTAGGCGCGTTATTCGTGGGTAGCATTGAAACTATATGGGCTGGAGAAATTACTCCTCCGACCCGAGAAGGCCAAAAAGCATGGACCTATCCTGATATTGGCACTGGTTCCATCATCTTGGGAAAGGGTACGGAAATGGGACGCTTTAATATGGGATCCACGGTAATTATCTTGTTCGGTACAGGAGCTGTTGCGTGGGAAAAATCCGTTACCACGGGAAAATTTTTTCGCATGGGTGAAAAGCTGGGGACACAATCTGGAATTCTTCACCATGGCGCATGAAATGTTCAACGCAAGCATTACAGTGTTACTCAGTCTTGACTAAATCATGATACTTAGTCTAAAAAATTACCATGCCTAGAGGATCAAACAATGGCAAAATTAATGCTTAATTTGGGAAGTTTGGTATTGAAAGAAATTATTCTAGTCAAAGAAATCACAACAATTGGTCGCGGTAATGATAACGATATCGTGCTTGATAATTTATCAGCAAGTAGTCACCATGCCCGTGTGATAAAAGCAGGTGATAAGTACGCTGTAGAAGATTTGGCGAGCACTAACGGTACACTGGTTAATAGTCAGAAGGTGGAGCGTAAAGTACTAGAGGAAGATGACATCATCGCTATCGGAAAGCATGAATTACGTTTTATTGAGGAAACATCAAAACGCGTGGAGACGCCAGCGGATTTCGAAAAAACCGTCTTTGTGCGTTCGCCTTCCTCGGCACCATCTACCTCGCAAAGTCCTCTTCCTGTTGTTCAAAAAATATCTGACGCAGTTCCTATCAAGAGTGAGAAAGGAGGCATTGTCAAAATTATCGCTGTCGTCGTAGCTGTGCTAGCAGCGGTGGTGGTTGGTTACATTTTTTTGAAAATACAGCGATAAACTAAGGTTAAGCGTTCAACCTCCCTCAGAGTCTCCGAACAACCTCCCTCTTAAGGGCGAGGAGGTTTTGCAACCGGTGGCTCAACTCGCTGAAGAAACGCTTCAAGATGAGTCTTTTACTTCGTTGTAACGCAGTCCGATTTCTCGGATTTAGGCTGGTCAATCGCGGGCTATGAGAGCGAGGTGATTAACGTGTTTTAAGGTTCTACTCTATAGGGTTTTTTTATAAATAATGTTATTATTCATATAATTAAACTATAAAAAACTTTAATAGAATTTTTTCATTTCACCTCTTGACACTCTTTAATATTATTGTTATATGTACTTGAAGGTTTAATTCACAATTTAAATCTGAAAATAGCAAAACTATCGAAAGGTAGTGACGCAAAGTTACCGGTCTAAGGGGTACAGCCCTATGATAGCGGAACCGCCAGATGTTCGCTTTTTAATTTTCTACTAGCGTTTAGTGGCGCCCTGCTTAATGGCTGGCCTAAGACCGCACAACCTTATTTAAAGGAGTGCAGTCATGGCTATCAGCTTATTCTCTCAAGATGTTGCTTATGTCGGTTCTTCACGTTTCGTTCTCATTGCTCTTCTTAGGGCAATTCTGATCTCATTGGCATTGACAATCCCGTCCGCTTGGGCGAGTGATTCAATGTCATCTTCCCAAAATTCCCATACTTACACGCAATATAACCCCGAGCCTCGGACGTCGGAAGGGTCGGATCAATGTCTGAAAGACCAGCCCTGCGATCAAGAAATTTCAGCAGTGTGGCATCTGGAAATTGCCTATATGGTTTCAACATCCGAATCCCGGGAATGAAGCCCTGTCGCTCTAAAATCTATGGGAGTTCCGTCATGGCAATTAATAAATTTTTTAAGCCATCAATTTGTAATGGTAATTTACTTTGTGTTTGTCAAGTATTCATTTATTCTTTTCTAGGTATGATGATTGGATTAATTTTTACTGGTTCCATTTTGGCGGCTGATTTGACAAGTCCCGAAGCGCAAGAGCAATTAGATAAAAATCTCACTCAAAAAGGAATCGATTACACGGTGAGGCATGAAGGAATCAACTCTCAAAGAATTACCATGAATAGCAGCAACTCAAGTATACAAAAGTTACGAGAGGCGCTTTATAGCTTGCCACCCGATCAATCGTTATTGATGGGGTCTGCTAAAATAACGATTGTGGGTTATGCGAGCAAAGATAAAAAAATCAAACTGGTATTGGAAAGTAATCCATCGACGGGATATCTCTGGCAATTTGTCGGTTCCACCGATAAGGTGTTGGTTCAGGAAGGAGAAACGGAATTTGAACAGAGAGGGTTGGTCGGTGCCCCGGCGAAACAGACAATATGGTTGAAAGCAGTCAAGGAAGGGTATACGGAAGTCACTTTGACCTATCAGCGTCCATGGGAACAAAAAGATCAGAAAGATTATCAGGCTACTACCGCCAGTTCTCCAAATCAAATTAATCTTCAACTAAATGAGATTCCTGAAATTATTGATTTAAGTAATCCCAATGCTAAAGCTATTTCTCCAGAAGATGAAAAACCACCTTTTGATGAAATACAAATCAACAAACGAACTTTTATTAATACTTTAACGAGTGGATTACCTACTAGTTGGGATTGGCGCAATGTCGGTGCGGGACTTACCCCGATACGCGACCAGCGTAGTTGTGGTAGCTGTTGGGTTTTTTCTATTGTTGGTACTCTGGAAGCTGTTTTGATGGCGAAAATTGGTGCATCTGAAGATCTTTCCGAGCAATTTTTGCTTTCCTGTAATATTGAGGGTCGAAGTTGTAATGGAGGATCGATGAGTGCTCACGATTACCATAAGAATAAATTAGGGCGGCTACAAAGTATTGCAGGTGCCGTCCTGGAAAGCGACATGCCTTATTCAGCAAGCAGTGGTATTTGCAAAACAGTTCCTTATCATCCTAATCGTATATCTGGATGGGGATACCTGGCAGAATACGGCGGAATACCTACCGTAGATTCAATAAAAAATGCCATCTATAATTTAGGCCCAATTAGTGCTGGGGTATGTGTAGGCCCTGCTTTTAATTTTTATCGTAGTGGTGTTTTCTCGAAGAATGAAAGCATTGTTTGTGGTACCAATAAAGGTAATCATGCAATTGTGTTGGTAGGTTGGGATGATGCCACCACAAGTTGGATTCTGCGTAATTCCTGGGGTTCTGCTTGGGGAGAACAGGGTTATATGCGTATTAAATGGGGAACTTCTAATGTGGGTGAATCTTCAATTTATATTACACTATCACAAGATGCCACACCGTCACTTACCGTACTTAAAAATGGCACGGGCACAGGAACCGTGACCAGTACCACCGGCAATATTGACTGCGGGTCCACCTGTGCTTACGACTTTGATAAAGGTACCAGCGTTACTCTCTCTGCGACGCCAGCTCGTAGTTCAATTTTTGCTGGTTGGAAAGGAGCCTGTACAAATACAACAGGCGATTGCGTAGTCAACATGAATGACTCAAAAACAGTTTTTGCGACTTTCAATATTTCCAAACCTGTTTTGACAGTGATCAAGGCTGGTACCGGTACTGTGACCAGTACTCCGGCGGGGATTAGCTGCGGAACCGACTGTAGTGAGCCATATCTGGTTGATCAAGCGATTAGTCTCAAGGCGGTCGCTGCGTCTGGTTATAAATTGGTGAATTGGACGGGAAATTTTTGCGCGGACACGACTACAGATACCTGTGCGGTTAGCATGGGAACCAATGCCGCCACGGTCACGGCGAATTTTTCTCCAGCTTATATCTTAACCGTCACCAAGTCCGGGAGCGGCACGATAAGCAGCGATATTGCTGGTATCAATTGCGGAACCGATTGCACCGAACTCTATGCGCAGGGACAAACCATCACACTCACTGCTGTTCCGGCCAGTGGATACATATTCAGCAATTGGAGCGGAACCAGTGGTTGTACTGGTGCGAATCCCACCTGCGCGGTGACGATAACGGCAGCCAAAACGGCAACGGCGATTTTTACTCCGCAATATAAGCTGATGATCACCAAGACCGGCAACGGAGTGATCAGTAGCGACGTTGAGGGTATCAACTGTGGAGAGGATTGTAATGAATTATATACTTCGGGTCAGATTGTCACCCTGACTGCAACTCCCGATAGCGGCATGATGTTCATTGGTTGGACTGGTAGTTGCACTGGCGCTACCCTGACTTGCAAGCTGACCATGAACGCGGCAAAAACCATTACAGCGACTTTTCAGCCTATCTATGTACTGACGCTCACCAAGGCTGGAACGGGCAACGGTACTGTGGCCAGCAATCCGATAGGAGTTAGTTGCGGAACCGATTGCACGGAATCGTATCTCGCGGGCAAGGTCGTCACCCTTACAGCGACGGTAGCTACGGGTTCCAAATTTATTGGTTGGAGTGGTCCTAGCGTAGGAACTTGCACCACTACAACGAGTTGTGCTGTAACCATGAACGCGGCCAAGGATATCACTGCCACGTTTCAATCAACCTATGCCCTTACCGTTGCCAAAGTTGGTACCGGTACTGTGACTAGCATCCCAGCCGGAATCAGCTGTGGGTCGGACTGTAGCGAGCCGTATCTGGCTGACCAGACAATCACCCTTAAAGCGGTTGCGGCGAGTGGATATAAATTCGTGAATTGGACAGGAGATTTTTGCGCGGACGCAACCACTGACATCTGCCTAGTCACCATGGGAAGCAACGCCGCTACGGTCACGGCGAATTTTTCGCCAGCCTATCTCTTGACCGTCACCAAGTCCGGGAGCGGCGCGGTAACTAGTGATCTTGCCGGCATTAATTGCGCGACAGATTGCACTGAACTCTATCCGCAGGGAACAACCATCACCCTTACCGCTGTTCCGGCCACTGGTTATGTATTCACCGGCTGGAGCGGAACCAGCGGTTGCACCGGCACCAACTCTTGCATAGTGACGATGACGGCGGCTAAAACGGCAACGGCGACTTTCAGTCCGCAATATATGCTGACGGTCACTAAACCTGGTGTTGGTAGCGGTAATGTCGATAGCGACCTTGGCCTTATCAGATGCGGGGATGATTGTAACGATCCTTACACTTCGGGTCGGATTGTCACCTTAACGGCGACTCCCGATAACGGTTCAACGTTTATTGGTTGGACTGGTGGTTGTACTGGGACCACGCTAACTTGCAAGGTCACGATGAGTGCGGTGAAAAATGTCGCTGCGACTTTCCAGCCCATTTATGCCTTGACTGTCACTAAGGACGGGACCGGCAACGGTACCGTAACCAGTACTCCGATAGGTATTAATTGTGGAACTGATTGTTCGGAATCATATCTCGCGGGTAAGATCGTTACTCTCACGGCGACGGCAGCTGCGGGTTCCAGTTTTATTGGTTGGAGCGGCCCCGGCGCAGGAATTTGCACCATAGCGAAGACCTGTGCAGTAACTCTAAATGCGGTCAAGGATCTGACAGCGTCCTTTCAGTGATTGACACTCCCACGAATAAATTCGTGGGATTCATGATGAATTGTATCCAACCCTCGACCCTTCGGGATCGAGGGTGTCATACCCGCACGGCAACGTTATCCCTTCTGTCGAAAAGTCAAATTTCATGCTGAATTCGGTTCGTGCCAAGCTACAAACCATGGTGGTTACAATAGTATTGGTAACGGTTACCGCAACGACTCTGATTCACGCCTATTTATTTCATACTCATCAAGTTTGGTCCCTGCAAGCGACCAGCCTGGCGGCAGGGATGGCCCTGAGTACCCTACTTGAGCATCTCCATGAGCGAAATCTGACTTTCCCTTTAGATGAAGCCGAAGAAGACATCAATTATTTTTGCAAAAAAATCACCACGATTCATCCCGAGCTGGCTTCGATAGGTGTGATTAACTCAAAGGGCAAACGACTCTTCGGAGAAATTCCGAATGGAATTAATGCCATATTGAATAATGAAATCCTGACGCAACCGTTTGACGAAGGGCAGCCGCGATTTTTTGAGAAAAGGCTGGATCCCGATGATGAAAATGTATTTTCCACCATAGCACTGATTCCAATTAATAACCCCGGTAAACGCGGCGATCTGGTATTAGTGGTTTTACGATCAGACGCCTTGGCGCACGATTTGAGAATGTTAATTTTGTTTTCACTCTTCACGGGATTATTAGTGGCGCTTGTCGCTGCGATTTTGGGCCGCTGGGGAACGGATTTGGTAGTGATGCACCCTTTGGAAAGATTGCTTCAAGCCATTCGAGAAGTCACCGTGCGTGGAAAAGGCGGAGAGCGGATGGATATTGGAAATACGAAGGAATTAAAAATATTAGGAAAGTCTTTCAACGATATGTTGGAACGGTTGGAGCAGACGCGGCTTGCATTGGTGAGCAATGAAAAATTTTTGGAAGTGATTGTCGAAAACATTCCTATTTTGTTGGAAGTTCAGGATGCCCGCGACCTACGTTTCGTGCGCTTCAACCGGGCAGGAGAATCAATGCTCGGTTTGCGACGCGAGGAATTATTGGGACATACTCCTCATGAAGTTTTCACGGCTGAAGCAGCACGGCGTTACATCGCTCGTGACCAAGCGATTTTAGCGGCGGGGGTTCCGGTCGACGTGCCGGAGGAGCGAATTCAGACCAAAACTTTGGGGGAGCGGATCTTTTACACTCAAAAAATTCCAATTTTCGACGAACAACGGCGACCGATGTATCTGCTCGGGATTTCGGAAGACATCACCGAGCGACGTCACATTGAGGAAGTGCGCCGCTTTGGCGCTTTTCAGTCGGGCATTGCGGAAATGAGCGTATCGGTGCTCCACAACATCGGTAATGCCATCACCGCAGTTACTGACGATGCAGAACAAATTCGACGTGGGACAGAGGAACTTGGGAGATTGGCGACATTGTTGGCCACTGACGCTGAACGTACCGCCGCCACCTTGCACGAAGATGAAGCATCGCAAAAAATTTTCACTAATGAAGGACTCAACAACACCGTAAAACGCTTACTGACGGTGCAGAGAGAAGTCGCACGGACGATCGCACGGATTCACAATGAAGGACTCAAGGAACACGCGGAACGTATTGAACGTAATGTATGTCATATCGCCGATATTGTACGTATTCAGCAAGGCGCGGTCTTGCCCGGTGGTGGGGCGTCCCTGTTCAGTCTAAAACGCGTAATAGAAGATGCCATGGTGATGCAGGGAGAAAGCATTGTCCGTCATGATGAAGTCCATGTCGTCGTGGATATCGATCCCAGCGTTGATGAAATCACCACGTACCGTAACCGGCTGTTACAGGCCCTCATCAACGTACTTAAAAATGGCTACGAGGCGATTCGGGAGCGTCAAGGAGAGAATTCCATCCCTGGACGAATTGTCATTACTGGACGACCCATTGCCGAAGGCAGGGTGGAACTACGCATTGTCGATAACGGTATTGGTATTGAATCCGATCATTTACAGGATATCTTTCATTTTGGTTATTCCACGAAGGCACGTGGCAGCGGGTTCGGTTTACACTCAGTTGCCAATTTCATCCAGGAGCAAGGAGGAAGCGTTGAGGCCAGAAGCGCGGGTCGCAACCAAGGCACAGAATTAATCATTGAGCTACCGCTGCGCCAGACACGGGCCATGGATAATTCCCGAAAGTAACTTATTGTGAGTATACTAACCGCTTCTAGGTGCTTTTCGGCACCTGTATCCTGCTACCACCACCCGGAGGTTCCTAATGGAAGGTTTTTCCATATTCACCTTAGTAATGCTGGTTTTATTTATTTTAGTCATTTTTAGTGGAGTCAAACGTGTGCCTCAGGGCGAGGAACACACTCTGGAGCGTTTTGGACGTTATATCCGTACCTTGTCCCCTGGCATTAACATCATAGTTCCTTTCATGGATAAAATTAGAAAGCAGGGAATAATCAATATGAAAGAGCAGGTGCTCAATGTACCATCGCAAGATGTGATTACTCGGGATAACGCCATGGTTCAAGTCGATGGCGTGGTTTTCTTTCAGATCTTGGACGCGCCCAAGGCCGCCTATCAGGTCACTAACCTCGAACAAGCCATCATGAATCTCACCATGACTAACATTCGTACTGTCATGGGTTCCATGGATCTGGATGAACTGTTATCCAAGCGAGATGAAATTAACGCCAGTTTACTAGGTGTGGTGGACGATGCGACGAGTCATTGGGGCATCAAGGTGACACGTATCGAAATTATGGAAATCGCTCCTCCCGCTGATTTAGTGGAAGCAATGGCTCGCCAGATGAAGGCTGAACGTATCAAGCGCGCACAAATCTTAGAAGCAGAAGGATTGCGTGCTGCCGAGATTCTTAAGGCTGAGGGACTTAAGCAATCATCGATTCTGGAGGCGGAAGGTCGGCGTGAAGCAGCGTTCCGCGAAGCCGAAGGACGCGAACGCCTGGCTGAAGCTGAGGCCCGGGCGACGCAAGTAGTTTCCCAAGCTATTAACAAGGGAAATTTGAATGCTATTAATTACTTCGTGGCGCAGCGCTATACCGATGCACTCAAGGCTATTGGTACTGCTTCCAATGAGAAGATTGTATTTATGCCGCTAGAGGCGAGTGGTCTCATGGGTTCCTTGGTCGGAATCGCTGAGCTGGCGAAGCACTCCCTTGAGGCGCGCACTTCGGAGCGGCCATCTCAATGACGGATTTTTTTACCAATCTATCCTGGGGTGCCACTCACTGGCATTGGTGGATCCTGGGAATGATTTTACTGGGAGTTGAAGTCTTCGCTCCTGGATTTTTTTTCCTATGGTTCGGAATTGCGTCTGGGATAATAGGATTTATTCTTCTCCTTGATCCGAGTCTTTCCTGGCAAATCCAAATTATTTTTTATGCCTTATTATCGCTGGCTTCGATTTTAGCGTGGCGGCTCTGGTTACGTACTAGCTTGATGTCTCATACCGACCAACCGACGTTGAATCGGCGTACCGCTCAGTATGTGGGGCGGATATTGACCTTGGAACAACCCATCGTTAATGGCAGGGGCCGCATTCGGATAGATGATTCATGGTGGCCGGTGGAAGGGGAAGATCTGCCAATAGCGACGGCGGTACGAGTTTTAGGAGTGGAAAATATGGTGTTACGGGTAGAGCAATGTCTGAATCTTTCTCAAGAGTCAAAAAACCATCAAACCTGAGGGTTTTCCTATCCATGTCAAGAACCGCACGCCTAAAGGCGGGGGCTTGAAAAGTCAAATTCACAAGTTCGGACTTGACCAGCCTAAGTCGAAAGTATCGGATTACGTTTTTGGAGTCATGACACCTACGGATGCGTGCCAGTCCGCAGCTCTGTTGCTAATCGTTAAACATCTTTACCGGGGTTAAGGAAGTGCGGTTAGCCAAACAGAGCTGCTGAAAACATTGGCGAGGCAAACATAACCGGCGCAAGCCGAGTTGCCCTTAGAGGCTGACAGCCGGGAACCGGCTCCTAATTCTGAAAACTACCCGCTTTCCTCCTGCCCGACTAAAGCCGGGGTGGCTCTCTCGCGGGCATCTAGTGAACTTGATGTCAATCACCGTTCTTCAGGACTTATCCAAACCTATACATACGGTTTATATGCCTGATTTCTGCTTCACTGAGGCAGTTTCACGTCACCTAACCGCATGACGCCAGCGCTATCCTCTCCACAGACTGACCCCGTGGAACTCACGGCGTAATTTTTTAAATTGATGGCAGCATTAAGATCTCTGTCCATCTTGTTTCCACAACCGCAGGACATTGTCCGTTCGGCCAGCGGCATGTCATGAATCGCTCCGCATACCGAGCAGGTCTTACTGCTGGGAAACCAACGATCCACAATTATTAATTTTGAACTAGTCATTGCGGATTTATAGTCAAGCTGTCGTCTGAACTCAAAAAATCCAGCATCGGAAACTGCACGGGCAAGACAATGATTTTTTATCATGCCTTTTACGTTTAAGTCCTCGATACCAATCAGTTCAAATTCGGTCGCCAGCTTGGTAGTCAGCTTATGAATGTTGTCTTTACGGATATTAGAAATTCGTAAGTGCATACGGGAAAGTTTGGTTTTCGCTTTCCACCTATTTGTACTTCCTTTTTTCTTCCGCGAGAGACTTCGACTCAAACGCTGGATTCTTCCCAAAAGACGTTTATGTGCCTTTGGGCCTTCGATAACTTCGCCATTGGAAAGTATTGCCAATGACTTTATACCAAGATCGACGCCAATAGCGCCGATAATTTTCCCAGATAAAATTTCCGTCGTTTCAATCGCCAATGCAACGTGCCATTGATCGGCTTCTTTGCTCACCGTAGCTGATTTGATGTTGCCGTCGAATCGCACTTCTTCCGCCATACGAACCCACCCGATGACTGGTAAACGAACACGATTATCAATCACTTTTACCGCATTCGGAAAATACTTGGATGGTCCGTTGTCGGCACGAAAGCTATCATGGACTCCTTTACGCTTAAACCTTGGGAATCCAGGTTTCTCGCCGGTCTTAATCCGAGAAAACGTGTTTTGAAACGCCCGTCCGAGATTCTTGATAGCTTGTTGAGGCGCGGTCTTACTAACCTCCGTCATCCATGGAAATTGCTCTTTTTTAATTGCATTGAGTTGTTTACGTAATTTCGTCTCATTTGGTTTTTCGCCTGCCTCGTACTGTCGTTGCCACTCAGCCAGTGCCCAGTTATAAGCGAAACGTGCTACTCCGCATGATTTTTCAAATAGAGTTACCTGTTTGTCGTTCGGATACAGGCGGATTTTATGAACGAGAATCATATGACCGTCTCCACGGCCTTTTGTACAGCTTCAATTAGTTTCTTGTTTTTATTGCTACGACTTCCATACAAACGGGCGCTGAATACTGTAATTATTTCTAGGACATCTTTAGCTAAATCTTCTTCAAAAGTGGTATCTTGCCCTTTATTAACAATGACCACTTCAACATCCTTACACTCACAAATTGCGAAAATCAATTCCGCGCCAAAACGTAGCAATCTATCTTTGTGCGCAATAACAAGACGCTCAACACGTCCCGCTATGATCTCCGCCAAAAGTTTCTTTAATCCTTTTTTGTGGTAATTCATCCCGCTACCAAGATCAGTAATGATTTCGAACTTCCAGCCCTGCGCCGCGCAGTGCATTTCAAGCACTTGAGCTTGTCTCACCAAATCTTCTTTCTGGTCGTGACTAGATACTCTCGCGTAGGCGTAGGTCACGCGGTTTGATTCAATAGATTCGGCAAAGCTGGGGTCTAAAGCCAGCAATGAATACCTGCGCTGGTTGCCAACAGTACGTATCGGCACCAACTTCCCGTCTTTCTCCCAGCGTCGCAGAGTTGTCGTGCAGACACCAAGGATTTTAGACGCTTCTGTAATGGTCACTAACTTATCCATAATGTATAGGTTAGTATAATTATGTACAAGTTTCAAGACTCAGTTACGAACCCCTTGACCCTTCGGGATCGAGGGGCTTGTGAGGTGACTTGCAAGGATAAACAGTCAAGTTCGCGTTCAAAGGAATGATTTCTATTGCATGGGTTCGGTCACAAAGGCTATTTTCTCGATCCCCGCCCGTTGAGCGGCAGCCATGATATCTGCTATCCGCTCATAGCGAGTGGCGCGATCAGCGTGCAGATGCAATTCCGTGTTTTTTCTAGTTTGTACTGCTTCTCGGCATCGCCCCTCGAAATCCACAAAAGCGAGCGAAATACTGTTCAAGCTCAATTCACCGCTGGCGTTAAGCGATACCATTATTACGTTGGGCTTTTCATTCAGTTCAGTCGCACTGACTTTGGGCAGATCGATGGGAACCGCTTGATTAATAAGCGGTGCGGTAATGATGAATATCACCAGCAGAACCAGCATGACATCCACCAGTGGAGTGGTATTGATATCCGCCATGGGTTGTTGCTGGCCACTCCTTTCATTGAAAGAACCAAACGACATCAATATCCTCCTGTTTTTTGCTGTTAGCCCTAATGAAGTCGCACGCCGGTGGTGAGAAAGGCGTGCAGATCATGGGCAAAGCCGTCCAGATAGGCGAGGATTAGCCGGTTGGCACGATTCAATGCGTTATAGGCCAGCACCGCTGGGATAGCAACGAACAGGCCAGCAGCGGTCATAATCAGTGCTTCTCCCACTGGTCCCGCCACTTTGTCCAAAACCACATGAGTGGATCCAGCAAGTCCCACCAGCGCGTTATAGATGCCCCATACCGTCCCGAACAAACCTATAAAAGGAGCGGTGGAACCAATCGAGGCGAGGAAAGTAAGACCAGCTTCGATATAAGCCTGTGAGCGAACGATGTAATTACGCAACGCCCGAGTCAAAAATTCGCTACTGGAAACGCCCGCACCAATACCGCGCTCCTCATGCTGGGTGTGCGCCCTAGCGGCTGCGGTGGCAGTCTCCGCGAGGCCAACGAAAAGACAAGAGCGATCTTCTACACGCATCGCTGCCACTGCTTCTTCCAGGGTACTTGCACTCCAAAAGGCGGTGAAAGATTTTTCGAGGCTGCGATTTATGCGTAACTGTCGGACAAATCGTTCAATGATGATCGACCAACTAGCCACCGACAACAACAACAATAATATGACAATAGCATGGGAAACCAGATCGCCATGTTCCCAAAAATGTTCTAATCCGATAAACGTGTTCATCAGTGTCTCCGAGAAACCTCGCCTTGGAGGGCGGGAAAGATAAGGAGACGGTTTTGCAACCGTTGGTAAATGTCGGTCTTTCCCGGCGGTCAGACTTTACTGCGTTGCAACATCGCCCGATTGCTCTGACTTAGGCTAGTCAATCCCGTGACTGATTGAGGGAAAATTTCATAGGCACTAAAACCCAAGAAATAACAGCGGCATCCCCACGACGCGCGGGGATGAACTTCCATTTCACCACAGTGTCCAGGGCGGATTGGTCAAGTCGAGGCGATCCGCTACTGCTTTTGAGCATGACCTGCAAGGCCGAACCATTTTCACCCACTTGCACCTTGAGAATAACCGTACCCTCTTCACCCATCCTCCGTGAAGTCAAGGGATAAACTGGCCTGGGATTATTCAGATAATCAGCATGGAATTTGGCTTCGCTCACGGTGCTGTCACTCTCGCTTCCGGTAGTATTACCAGTGTCCATACCGCCGCTACTCGCCATGTTACGCGCAGTGGTGCTGGTGCTGATTTTATTACCGCCATCAATACCAATTTCGCTACGAGTATATGTGGGTAGATCAGATGCTTTATTGGTGGTGGTCAGGCGGGGCGGTGCCTGCGTTGGCATGGGATGAATCATCTGCGGGATTGGGTTGGCTTTCCGTATCGACATAGTCTTCGAGGGTACCTTTTTTGAGATTTCTTTTTTAGGAATGATTAATTTTCGTGATTGAGTAATAGGCACTGCTTGAGCAGCGGGTAAGGCCAAGGGGACGGCAAGCGTTGGCGGATCAACTATCTGAGGCGTGGCGACAGTGGGTTGCGGTGGGTCGACAGACTGCGCGATGGGTAGTGACGACCCGAGTGATTGAATCCCCTGTGGAAGTTGAGAATGCTCCGTTCTTGCACGTCCACCCTCACTACCTGTGATAAAACGAACTTCAATTAAAGGTGTCGGCTGCGCGATGGGGTCAAGTTGAATCGCAAGGATACCCACAGAGAATACCAGTACATGACTCAGGATCGCCGCACCAACCATTGGCAGATGCACCATGTCTTTTCTTGGCGTATTAAGGATCATGCAAACTAAACCACCCCATGGCTAAAGCCAGGGGGTTTCAAGGATGAACCCATCGGGGTCTCCAGGCTCTCGCGTTTCCGCTACAACATCCTGACCATGACCGATGGTAATTCCTCTTTTACAAACGACCCGCTCGGACGGTCTACAGCACCGTGATCCTGCCCGAAGGCTCAATCTTCGCAGGTTCATGACGCAACCACCCCGTTTGTAACAGCGCGGGTTTCCGAGCCGCCCACATTTCTTCAATACGGGATGGGTGGTGCGTGTTTCCCATTACGCAACCGGCGAGGAACGCGGAATAAATATCGCGCTGCACAACGCCCGATCCATCTCCCAGTTTATGCCAGCGCTGATTTAGCGGCTTTTTAGTGTAAACCTGGGTGATGTGATCATATTGTGACATTCTCAGTGCCCTGGTATTCAAATCGATCCATTCGCCACCGGCACTTTCAGCCTTGCGACGTAATTTTTCAACGAACATTCCAGGCGCTCTTACCTTTACACTTTTTCCATAATTCTTCTGGAAGGAAATATACGACAAGGTTTCAGACTGAATTATATTTCCAATACCCAATATTTGGTTGGCAAGTTCACCGTGCGCGCGTTTGCGCTCCTCTGCCAGTTTGCGCTCAATTTCTGAATATTCGACACGGGTTTTTGTGTATCGCCTGGACGGGGTAATCTTTCGTCCTTTTTTCCATGTCCCGTCAGCGTTAAAACAATGAGGATTGGTAATGCGTCTGGAACGATCCATTTTTCTTTGTAATCGGCGTATTTCCTTCCATGGCTGGATCACGGCATCGCAAAATTTTACCAGCGAGGCAGAATTATCCCCAACAACGGCGATGGTGCCTGGCCCAATATCCAATCCAACCACCGCGTCTTTTTTAATAGCATGTTTTATTGGCGGAATACCTTCCTGCATGAGTTGCACGAACCATCGGCGCGAACTTTTAACGTTTCTCCAGACAATACGACAATATTTGGTGCGGTGCGCCAGTCCCTGAATCAGGTAGGGGTCTTGTTCCCCGGAGGCCAGCATCGCTGGAAGCACAAGATTTCCTGTTTCAACGCAACCAGTTTCCGCTTTCCAGATGATATTGGCTTTATTGTTGGTGGCTTCCAGGGAATGCAGCGGACGATTTCTCCCCTTGAATCGAGGACGGCCACGTTTCCCGAACGAGTATTGTTGTACCGCTGAAAAAACTTTCTCCGCGATACGCTGGACGACGTTGGATCCCAGGCGATCCTGCCATTGGGCATCGTTTTTTAGTGTGCGGGCATGGGTAATCATCGAGGCGGGTATCAGTCCATATTCCTTGAGGAGTCGATTAAATTCGGTGCCACGTAATTTTTTATCTTTAATTTCTCGTGCGGATTGCCATTCTTTCGACTGTTTCAGCAAGTCATTACGGCGTAGCGATTCGTCAAGTGTCGCATTATACAAACGTCGACCCGCTTCCATACGCCCAATTAATACAAGATCTTCCTCCGGTTTTACGATTAACGGAATGGTTAGGACAAAGGTGGGAGTATTGGTACGATTCATCTGAATTTTTGCTGTTCGATGTATTGCTTAATCACTTCAAGGGGAGCACCACCTACTGTCGATTCAAAGAAAATTCCCGCTTTCCTCCCCATGGCTAAAGCCAGGGGATTCTCGCGGTTTTTTGTTGAACATATTGTTCTATAGTCAAGAACCTGCGGTTTCGGAATGTAACTAAGGCATGGTTCTCAACCAAGATTAATTGAAACTGACTTTCAATACGCTTACTATCAAAATTAACATAACTCAGAGATTTAGATTCGTCAGTCAGTAACCGTTGCTGTACTGGTAGTTACGTTTCCTTTGGGAGTAGTGACCTTAACCGTAAAAGCTCCTTGAGATCCATTTGTATTCGCGCAAGTTAATCCAGTTGATGAATAGGTAGCATCACTTTTCATCACCACTGTGATATTTCCAAAGGTTGCTGAACCAGCATTAGTAGGACAACCAGTATAGGTGTTTCGACAACCAGTGGTATCTTGAACAGTAAAGCTACTAGAAGTAACCGTCCCATTGTCTGAGGAAAAACTCACGATGGTCCCAGCAGGCATAGCATTTCCATTTTGGTCAACAACCGTCACAGTGAATGGCATTGAAGCGCCTGCACCGCCACCCGCTCCAGGAACACATGTAGGTAAAGCAATAGTAGTACCATCATTAATTGTAATATCAGCTGTCGAGGTCGAGAAAATGATAGTTTGATTAGCGCGCACATCTATAGATTTTTGTGTTCCACAGATCATCGCGCCAGAGGTACACAAGATACCGTTATATTTTCCATCCGCTAAATTATAAGCACCGTTTTGATTGAAATCGAAATATGGCTCATTAGCGGCATTTCTTGTTCCGCTTTCGTCATAATCCACAAACGCTTCGGGCATGTCGGTGGGTACTCCATTGGCATCTATCATTTCCGAAATATTGTCTACCGTGCCGTTTCCGTTGAGATCTGTGAATGCTTCCTCGCCAATTGCGCGGGCCAATACCGTCACTCGTCCATTGGCTGGTCGTAATTCTTGACTGGTCAGAGTTACGCCGGAGCAAGCACCGCCAACCGTGGTGCAGGAAGGAATGACGGAGCCACCTTCGCTGGTGAAGTAGACTGCCGTGCCATCGGGCACGGGATTATGGAAATGGTCGGCCAACCGCGCGGTAAACGTGGTGGTAATTCCATCATAAGCCCATCCCTCAATGTTATGGGTAGTGACACTGATCGAGGTGCTATCCTGGGCTGGGATTCCGGTTGAGATGATTAACTGGTCAGACTGAGTGGAAAGCCCTCCCGTCGTAGCAGTTACTCTAACCGCCGCGCTTACTGTGCCGGAAATCACCGTGGTAACCACATTACCCGTGATTGGATCAGAAATAGCTGAGGCTGATCCCAGACTGAGACCACCAATCGAGGTATTCAAGCTGAAATTGACGGTTTGATTACCAACAGGATTACCACTGGAATCAACCACACGAAAAGTCACCTTCGCAGTTTCAGAACGATTGACTCCACCGGTTCCCTTTAGCGTAATCATAGGTGGATTGGTGGCCGGGTTGGTCACGACCGAAATGAACTGGATTGAACCGAGTGAAGGCGAGGTAACTTTTAGATTGCCGCTAACCGAAGTGCCATTCGACAGAGACGCGGTTACGGTATCTCCTATGGTCGGGTTATTACAACCATTGTCTAAATAGGAAGCAGACGCTATTCCGTTTACCGTGTTTACGGACGAAGTCAATGTTGCTTTTCCGTTCGCGGCACAATTCGAGCTGAAGCTAACGGTAATGGGCGTGGTATATAACGCAGTGCCATTGCAAACCATCACTCCAGCAGAAGTAGTGCCATAGGCAGATAACGGATTGGTGCCAAAAGTAATTCCGGTAACAGGAGCTGCACAGGTACTATCACTTGTTGCCAAGGTAATGTTGGATGCACCAACCGCGTAATTGATTGAATTGGAAGCCGTAACGCCAGCCACTGTGGTAGTGGCGGTCACGGTTGCGGCTCCACCAATAGTATTACTCGTAGAGAGCGTAACCTTGGCAACACCGCTGGCATCGGTCAAAGCCTTCCCGCCGATAGAAAGCGAACCATAAGTCGGATCAGTGGAAAAGGCTACGATAGCACCTGAGACGGGGTTAGCATTTGCATCCCTGACTGTCGCCTTCACCAAAGCAGGAGTACTGCTGTCTATGGACGTTACCGTGGCGGTATCACTAGTATTTCTTAGTGACAAAGTGATAGAAGGAACACCCGCCACGCCGGAACTGACCGTGTATATCGTGGTGATTGGGACTGAAGAAACCAGGGTCACGCCTGAAGTGGTAATGGCAGTAATTGCACCAAGAGTATTCAACGCCGCGCTATAGCCAGTGCTATCCAAAGTAACTGAAGCGGTAAACGTGTCATACATCAGATCAAGCAGCCTATCCACCGAAACCAACGCGAAAGCCAACGAACTTGAACTCCGCACTGCGGTTTGACTTGTGGTTACGGCAGATGACGTTACGCTACTGAAAGCGCCATTTTGATACATGGTCACCGGAGTGATACCACTCACCATGCTTAATTCATACGTCACCAGGGTGGTCAGCGTTGTGATATTGACATTTTGTGGGCTAGTGGACATCGCGGGCAAAATCGAAAACATGTACTGTCCTGCATTCGGGACGGCCAGCATGTAGGGAGGTTTCATGCCCGTGACATCAATACTAAAAATACCTGTGGCCGAGGTAGTACCGGTAACAATTTTAGGAATGGGTGTGGTGCTATCCTTTATGGTTACCATTGCGCTCACTAATGGTGTTCCCGTGGCGGAGGCGGTGCCCGTTATAATTTGAGCCGTCGAAGCCGTGAAATTCACGGTAGCGGTGGCGCTAAATCCGCTGACGTTGCCCGTAATCGTGGCGCTGCCGGCCTGCGTTGGCGCGGTCAGGGTGACCTCAGCCACGCCGGTGCTGTTGGTCTTCGCCGTCGCCGCCGAAAGCGTCCCTGCCGTGGTAATGAAGCTCACCGTCATGCCCGCCGCCGCGTTGCCGGAAATATCTTTGACCGTGGCTCGTATCGCAACCTTGCTCATGCCGTCCGCGACCACGTTGCCCGCGCCGGTGCTTATCACTATCGAACCCACTACCGTCGCCGTCGTGCTGACCACCACGTTCACCGTGGCCTGTATTCCATTGGCCAGCCGTGCCCGGAGGATGTCCGTTCCCGCTGTAGCTCCTGCTGTATAGGTCACTGTCGCCAATCCATTCACGTTGGAAATTGCGGAAGCCGCGCCCAGTGTTCCACCACTTTCGTCGGTGGCAATATCGAAATTCACTACCTGGCCTGCTACCGGATTATCGTTGGCATCAAGTACTGTCGCCTGAAGCGTGCTCGTTCCCTGCGGATTGATCGTCGTCGGTACCGCGCTCAGGGTGAACTTGCTTGCAACCGGCACGCCTGCCGTGAAATTCACGGTTGCCGTGGCGCTAAACCCGCTGACGTTGCCCGTAATCGTGACGCTGCCGGCCTGCGTTGGCGCGGTCAGGGTGACCTCAGCCACGCCGGTGCTGTTGGTTTTCGCCGTCGCCGCCGAAAGCGTCCCGGCCGTGGTGGTGAAGCTCACCGTCATGCCCGCTGCCGCGTTCCCGGAAATATCTTTGACCGTGGCTCGTATCGCAACCTTGCTCGTGCCGTCCGCGACCACGTTGCCCGCGCCGGTGCTTATCACTATCGAACCCACTACCGTCGCCGTCGTGCTGACCACCACGTTCACCGTGGCCTGTATTCCATTGGCCAGCCGTGCCCGGAGGATGTCCGTTCCCGCTGTAGCTCCTGCTGTATAGGTCACTGTCGCCAATCCATTCACGTTGGAAGTCGTGGAAGCAGCGCCCAGTGTTCCACCACTTTTGTTAGTGGCAATATCGAAATTCACTACCTGGCCTGCTACCGGATTATCGTTGGCATCGAGTACCGTTGCCTGAAGCGTGCTCGCTCCCTGCGGATTGATCGTCGTCGGTACCG
>CAUYTW010000301.1 GCA_963575715.1 Gammaproteobacteria bacterium
TTGGGAGACCTCTCCATTTACAACCGTTTTCTAAAACATATAGTATCGCGGTTAGCACAAAAAAATTGGAATATGTCACATTACCACGTTGACGTGGTAATGGCTTTTCAATTTTTTTAAAAATTATCGCGGTTAATGTCATGTTTTTACTCCTGTTTTAGTGTTAACAGGCCCTAATCAAATTTTCAGATGTACTCCGGTAATCATGGCAAGATGATGGAAGAAATCGTTACGCCAATCGCCACGGTGATCATCGTGGCGTGATCGACTGAAATCGGCGTTACGCTCCAGTGATTCATGAAAATAGTGCGATTGGTAACATTGCGGTGTCGCTGCATTGGTTGAATACCACAAAGAGTAGATTTCACTATGAGACCATTCAACCACTGTTATTCCGGCAACTCGTAACAGCAGGACGGCTTGATGGCGAGCACGCACACCGGTTTTGGTGACTAACTCGGCATAATGTCGGACGCGCGTTCCCCAGCAACGCTGGGCATCTGGCAACAAGGATGAACCGATAGCGAGCCAGGCATCTGTAAGAGCTCCCTGTGTTCTGCAAAATTCCCAAAAAGCACGACGTTGATGAAGGTTGCGATCAATAGCTGAATTTCTAACGGCCATTGCCTCAAGCAGCGTGAAAAAATCCTCTAAAGTCTCACCGGCCAAATATTGTTTTATCACTTCCCTCGCGTTTACGGAAACTCCAGCCCAGGCTGTTTCGGTTAGTCGCGGATCACCCAAATGGACAAATAATAAATTTTTTATGCCGAGTGGCAACGCAGCGCCTTGTCCTCCAGCCCATGGGGTTAGCAGGGCATCTGCTAAATCGCTAATCCGCTCTGGGAAACGTAAATTCATGCCGCCGCCATCCAGGGAGAGCGCCAACAGTACCCGCAACTTAGAATTAACCAATCCTGGAGTCGAGGCCGCGACCTCTGCCGTCAGGTGCTTCCAGGCTGCTTCAACAAAACGCCCTCGGGCTAATTCATCAATAAGGCCAATTCGAGCTAGATAAGAGCCGGGATCAGTTTCGAGGAGGTGTTTTGCCAATATCGCCGGTCCATTGATGGCGAGTAGGCTAGGTTGCGTCAAGGCTTGCCGGGGAGGTGACGTAGCGTTGGTGCTTTTGGCCAGTAACCGCAGGATGGTGACACGTAGCATATCCAGACAAGGATGGTCGCCTGGATAAAAACGCAAGTAGGAATACAACAAAATCCGTCCCCCAAGCGTTCCACACCGCGTCGACAACGCAGAAAGATAATCGGTGAAAAACGTGGGATTGTCAGCTAAAGTTGTGAACGTAGTATCCAGAATAATCCAACCGCTACAACATAGCAGGCTCAACGGCCACAACGCGGGGGGACGGGTCTCACGTTGAACGTCGGCTAAGGCAGCGCGTAAAGTGTCAAGGCAATGCGTTGATGGAGGCCGGATCGGCAGTCCTACTCTTAACCGTTGGGTTATTTCCAATGCTGCTGCGATGGTGCGTGATTCCTCTAGCTCTAGGGTAAATCCATGGTGTTGCTCGAGCAGACGAATACGGAGCGCGCCATTCACCGTAATTTTTCCGGTGTTGCAAAAATTATTACCAGCGGGGGGTGCGCGGATGATTTAAGGCATTAACGACCATCATCACGAATAAGATTACTCCGATTGCTGCGATAAAACCGCCAAATGCCATTATGCCCATTGCGACCTTAGAGCCAAGGGTATTGGCTTCAGATACAATGTTGAAGGCATGATATTGGATTCCCACAACGCCGGAAATGGCAAGCACACCAATTTGTAATAATTGTCCAATCGCATAAATCCACGGCTGCATTACCGCGAGACGCGAAGATGGAGGGTTAAATTCCAAAATAGGGAGTAAATGATAGGTTAATCCCATTAACGCTAGCGTCGTTCCTCCAATGAAAGCATGTTGATGGGTGGGAACAAGAGAATGGATAGCGGAAATCATCCAGCCTAGCACGCCGCCGATGCTAAATAAGAGAAGTGAGGAACTAAGCGCCGAGAATAATGGTCGCGCCTCGCCGGATATTTCACCACGCCGTTGGAGTAATCCATAAAATATTACTATACCAATTGGAATGGCCGCGAGACCTCCACCATGTCGCATGAGCATCACAAAGGCATGATGAATTTCTTGAGAGTCAACCGCATAGCGTACATAATGTACTGGAACCAATAACACTGGCAATACGCCAAGGACAATCAACCCTTGAAGTACTCGAATAGATATACGTAATGTCAATCCCAATCCAGCGGCAAGACCAAGCCAGGCCATCACCATAAGCTGGGTATAAACGAATTGAAGAATATGCCCACAGCCCCAAAATAAAACTTCGAAATAATCTTGACCGTCCTTGCCGACAAGATAAATCCAGGTCCAAGCCAGCGCCAGAAAAGCTGTCAGCGTAGCGAAAGCAGTGGTGAGAGCGGCTAGGCGATCTGGACGTGTCCAGGTGGAGCGCGTAGCTGCCTGACGCAGTGTCAGCAAAACTTGAAATAATATCCCAAATCCAAATAGAAAAATTCCGCCAAAAAATAACGGATGGCGTAATAGTGAAACGTAGTTGTTAAAAAGCGGTTCGCTGAACCCGTTAAATGGTGTAATACTAATTGCGACGCAACCAAGAATGGTGAATACCAACGCCAATCGGTGTGTAAAAGTAATCTCAGATTCTCCCAAACTCCATAATACACCGCAAAAGGAAAGAAACCCGATTAATACCGACTGATCGAAATAGACAATCAATGCACTACGGGAAAAACTATCGATAGTAAAAAAATTCGTGAATTTCGGAATGTGCGCAATAATTGCAAGGATGACGAACAACCCAGAAATTATCAGAGCGGTGAGGCATACTATCAACCAGGCAAGTGCTAATTTCCGCGCAGACGGAGGAATAGTGCTCATCCTTAGCTCGGTTGGATAGATTATAGATTGAGGATTCTTGAATGCTATCATTGATTTTATTCTCGAGGAACGCGGCGATGCCAATCAGTTTCTTGCTGATAGCGATGAGCAATGTTGAGCAATTGTCCTTCCCGCCAATAATCGCCAATGAGTTGCATCCCGACTGGGCGTCCGTTTACAAAACCAACTGGGATGGATATACCCGGTAGGCCAGC
This sequence comes from Gammaproteobacteria bacterium, assembly GCA_963575715.1. Taxonomy (NCBI): domain Bacteria; kingdom Pseudomonadati; phylum Pseudomonadota; class Gammaproteobacteria; species Gammaproteobacteria bacterium. Next base: position 3,139 of record CAUYTW010000301.1, read on the forward strand.
CAGATTAACCGCAATGGTATAAATGTCGGATAGATACATGGTGACTGGGTCCGAAGTTTTTTCACCAATATTGAAAGCCACCGTTGGCGAAACTGGACCGAGAATTACGTCTACTGCCGTAAATGCCTGATGAAAATCATCACTAATAAGCCGCCGTAATTTTTGAGCCTTAAGATAATACGCATCGTAATAACCCGCTGATAGCGTATAGGTGCCAATCATGATACGACGCTTAACCTCGGCACCGAAACCTTCGCTTCGGGAACGGGTATATAGATCTAATAAGTTACGTGGTTCAGCGCAACGGTGGCCATAACGCACGCCATCGTAACGAGCCAAATTGGAAGAAGCCTCGGCGGGGGCAAGCACGTAATAGGTGGGCACCGCTAGATGGGCATTGGGCAAACTGATGTCTTTGACTACCGCGCCGAGGCGTTCCAGTGCTTGGACTGCTTCCTGGATTACCATGTCTACTCTATGATCCAATCCTTCTCCAAAGTATTCACGTGGTAAACCAAGACGTACTCCCGTTAAAGGGGAGTCGAGATTTTCCATATAATTTGGGACGGGCTGATCCAGACTGGTGGAATCCAGGGGGTCGAATCCAGCCATGGCACCTAGCAGAATAGCGCAGTCCATGGCGCTTTGTGCGAGCGGGCCACCTTGATCTAAGGAGGAGGCAAAAGCAATCATCCCGTAACGCGATACTAGCCCGTAGCTTGGCTTGATGCCGGTAATGCCGCATAAAGCCGCTGGTTGACGGATGGAACCTCCAGTGTCGGTACCAGTGGCAGCAGTCACCAGACGTGCTGCCACTGCCGCTGCCGACCCTCCTGATGATCCGCCAGGTACTGCATCAAGATCCCAAGGATTGTGTACCGGTCCATAAAAACTCGTTTCTGTGGAAGAACCCATGGCGAACTCGTCCATGTTGGTCTTACCCGTCATTACCGCTCCTGCCTGTTGCAGGCGGGTTACAACGGTGGCGTCGTAGGGAGCGATGAAGCTATCCAACATCCGCGAACCACAAGACGTTTTTACTCCCTGTGTGCAAAAGATATCCTTGTGGGCGATGGGAATGCCAAGTAGTGGCGCGGTCTCGCCTGCCGCGCGCCGTGCGTCGGCTGCATCGGCTTGAGCCAAGGCAAGATCGGTAGTGACGGTAATAAAGGCGTTGAGTTTTTCATTAAGGGCCGCGATCCGCTCCAGAGTCGCCTGGGTCAGTTCTCGACTGGAAAATTCACCCGCATCAAGACCTGCGGATAATTCAGAAAGGCTGGCGGACAGTAACGTGCTATCGTGCATGATGTGGGTTACTCGATAACCTTGGGAACCAGGTACAGGCCAGCATCAACCAACGGGGCGATGGACTGAAACAATTCACGTTGATCATTTTCGATTACTTGATCCATGCGCAGACGCTGGATTGCATTTTGTGGATGCGCCATAGGAACTACTCCAGTAGTATCCACAACTTCCATTTGACGCACAAATTCCAGAATACCTGATAACTCGCGGGCATGGCGGAAAATATCTTCATCGGTAATAGCCAAACGCGCCAAGTGACCAATTTGTTGCACATCCTCTTTTCGTAAAGACATGCATTTTCCTTTTAATAGTCGAGGAGCTAAAAATCGCATCTTTAATTTAAGGTCAATTTTGGACTATCGTGAATCTTATGCCTAGAATATCGTAAATTTCAATCTCATTAATGTCACTGAAAAATTTCGCCCTTCAAAGCGGGAATAACTAAGGACGACAGTTTTTTCGCACATTGGGATAAAATATTGATAATTCATCGGCGTTGGTGCATGAATAAAAATTTTTCAATCAGTTCAACAAGTTACAACATATTAATATTTGAAAATCCATTTTAAATCAGCGTGTTGCTTGGATTCATGCACCAACGCCTAATTCATCCAGAACTGTAATCTTCAGTGGACTGCTACACTTTAATTTAAAGTTACACCATGAAACCATTATTTAATAAAAATATTTTAGTAGGTATCGGTGGTGGCATCGCAGCCTATAAAGTTCCTGAGTTGGTTCGCCACTTACGCGACGCTGGTGCCACCGTTCGGGTGGTAATGACCCAGGCCGCGACCGCTTTCATTACTCCCCTCACTCTCCAGGCAATTTCCTCTAATCCGGTCTATACCGAACTTTTTGACCCATCAATGGAAGCAGGCATGGGGCATATAGAATTATCTCGATGGGCCGACGCAGTGTTGATCGCACCCGCCACCGCCAACCTGATGGCGCGTTTGGCTATAGGGTTGGCTGATGATCTGTTGACGACCCTGTGCTTGGCCACATCAGCCCCGTTATGCCTCGCGCCAGCCATGAATCACCTCATGTGGGCAGCCCCGGCCACCAGAGCTAACCGTGACTTGCTTCTCGAGCGTGGAGTGCGCATGTTTGGTCCGAATGAAGGAAAGCAGGCATGTGGCGAGGTCGGCCTAGGACGGATGGAAGAACCTGTTGATTTAGTCCGCAGTCTAGAAACATTATTTACTCCACCGCTGCTCGCTGGCCAGCGAATTTTGGTTACTGCCGGTCCGACGCGGGAGGCTATCGATCCAGTACGTTTCCTGAGTAATCGCAGTTCCGGCAAGATGGGTTACGCGATTGCATCAGCGGCGATGGCAATGGGTGCCAGGGTGACGTTAGTGACCGGCCCTACGGGTCAACCCTTCCCCCGTGTCACTACCCGAATCAATGTACTATCCGCACGCGAAATGCAAGAAGCGGTACTTAGTCAAATAGACGCCTGCGATATTTTCATCGCTTGCGCCGCAGTCGCAGACTATCGCCCCATCGCTGCCGCTTCCCAAAAAATTAAAAAAAGAGGAGAACATTCTCTCACCCTTGTCCTGGAACACACTGACGATATCTTGACTGCGGTCAACAATCTTTCTCACCGTCCGTTCACGGTGGGTTTTGCTGCCGAAACCGATCAACTTGAATTAAATGCCTTGGATAAACTTCGCCACAAAGGTATGGATATGATAGTTGCCAACTGGGTAGGGGGCAATATTGGCTTTGAGAGTGACGACAACGCTTTGCAAGTCTACTGGGAGGGTGGGAAATACGAATTAGATTGCGCTCCAAAAGTGAAACTCGCTTACTCTATATTAGAAATCATCGCTGAACGGTTTCAGTCGAAACATGTTTCATCAATGACAATTTCTGAATCCAAGATTGCTTTATCCAGGTAAAATAAATTTTTATTTCTCTTAGCTAGGATTTTTGTGATCTTTTCCTTGGTTCTTGGATCTTTTCCAGCGCACAATCGGAATATTCTGAGATAATGTCTGTTCCTGCTCTACTAGACGGGGTTCATAATAATCACGATAGTGATCACTGTAGCGTGAATTGTCGGCATTATGTGTATTTGTCTCGTGACGTGGTCTGGTTGAATAACGCGGATTTATATCTTGACGTAATTTTTGTTCGTAAATTGGTTTTTTAGCGAGACGTTCCAAATTTTTTGAACGAGAAAATCCACAATTTTGACATGCCATCAACAAATGTTTGTTCGTGCCACAGGCAGGACAGTTTTCAAAGTTGCTACTAACAGGAGGGATGGTTGGAGCATGGAAACGCGAACTTTCTTCTTCATCAAGAAGTTCCCGGTTAATCATAGGACGTATCGTCATTCGTTTAAATCCGCATTGGGAGCATGCGACTAACTGGTGTTTCCGTATTCCGCATTCGGGACAAGTTTCGTAAGCCATAATTTTTTCTTATGGATGAGTAAGTAATTTAGAGTAGAATTGTTTGTTTGCGCAACAGTCCATACTATATAGGAGTTACGCAGTTGATAAACAATTGCGTTAAAATATAACAATGAACCGATCAAAATGTAGTGCACAAGACTATATTCAATTTTTGATTACCACTCCACGCAATTATAGTTGCACGGAGGCTGCCAAAGTCTCCCCGATAATGAACGAGCCTCCCGCGCATGACGCGTTTACGCGACTTTTATCCCGCGAGGAGCCAAATTCAGATGAATTATGGCGGGAAGTCGAACCGCTTATTAATAAAGCCGGGGGCATTTTGGTAATTGATGATTCGACCCTTGATAAACCATATGCGCGTCAAATAGACCTGGTCAATTATCATTGGTCAGGTAAACACCACGCGACTGTTCAAGGAATTAATCTGATTACCCTGCTTTGGACGGACGGCGATAGTTACATCCCCTGTGATTATCGAATTTACAATAAAAGCCTGGATAATTATGACCAAAAACGATCATTTCCGGGCAATGTTGGAAACCGCCAAAATACGGAAATTTACGCTATTCGCTGTTGTATTTGATAGTTGGTATGGAAGTCTAAAAAATATCAAGTTACTAAACGACTTAGGATTGACTTGGCTAACACGGTTGAAATGCAACCGGCAAATTAATCCCGATGGCGCAGGGAATCGTGCGATTAATACTATTCATCTTTTACCAGGAGGACAGGTCGTCCATCTGAAAGGTTATGGCCTGGTTCGGGTATTCCAGATAGCCGCAAAAGATGGCGGCATGGAATATTGGGCCACGAATCATCTTTTCATGGAAGAAATAACTCGTCAATCCCTGGCTGAACGGGGCTGGATGATTGAAGTTTATCATCGTGACCTGAAACAGACTTGTGGCGTCGAGCGTTGCCAGGCTCGCGGCGCTCGTGCCCAACGGAATCACATTGGGTTTGCGATTCGAGCTTTCGTTCGCCTAGAAAGATTTTTCTTTAAAACTGGAATTAGTGGGCTCGAAGCTAAGACACGAATTATACGAAACGCGGTTCGCGATTATTTAGCGGAGCCTCTTTACATATTGCCCTTATCATCAACTGCGTAACTCCTACTATAGTCCACGATACTAAAAAACCGGATAGAACTTAATTTTCCTTAATCGCAAATCGCACTACAATAGCGTTCGATTGATTTAATGCGATAAAGAAAAACATGCCATATTTGAGAGAGTATTCTTCGGTTCTTGCGAACCTTGCGACAAACCGTTTCGTCCTACCTCTAAGATTGTCTGCACCTGCCGCTTTCAGAGCTAAGAACTGAGGAAGCATTCGTAGGTGAATCTTGATACTTCGTTGCAACGTAGCCACGATGTTTTGTCGCTCAGGTTGATAAACCAGGCTTTATCCATAAAGCCCCCGGCTTTAGCCGTGGGGTGATTTACGATTCTCAATAATCCCGTTATAAGATAAGTATTAGGAGTTACGCAGTTGAAAATTGAAAATTTCAATCATTCTGCACGAAGCGAAGTCGCAGAATTCATTTATACTGATTAGAGATTCTGCGTTCTGCGACTGCGCGTAAAATGACAGAAAAAACTCAATCCTTTTATAGAGCGACAAGTTCAACTGCATAACTTCTAAAGTAGAGAGAAAATCGTAATCTCGAAAAATTACGGGGATTAATCGCCACTTGTAGAATTCGAGTGTCAGGTTTTAAAAGTAAATAAGGTGAGAACTGGATGAAATTCGTAAACTCTTTTCGTCAAAGTTGGAAAGGATTGTTACACTGAATGCACTGACAGTTTTTGGTTTTTTTTATGAACAACAGATGGACAGGGGACTTGAGGAATATTCCGGGGTGTCATGGCCTGACCAACGTAGTGGAGCAAAATCATCCTGAAAATAATCATTCAAAATATCAAAACCTTCACTAAAGTTAATCAACGAATTATCTTTGCGGATCGGATAACAATCTCTTTGATCACGAAAGGTCAAGAAATGATTTATTAAGAAAGAATGGCCAAAAATAAACACTTTAGTCTATATTGGCGCTCCCTGGGGGATTCGAACCCCCGTTACCGCCGTGAGAGGGCGACGTCCTGGGCCTCTAGACGAAGGGAGCGTTAATGGATTTCAACCATCAACATTACGGAACAGATGCCCATAGCTTTAGCTGTCGGTAATCGACTACCGTATTGGTAGTCACGAAGCGGTGCTATTATACACAAAACTTCACAAGGATTACCATCCCGCGCGGATAGTGTCGACATGTCTCACGACGCCTCCGTTGCTTCATTCATTTGGTGCAAAAGAAGGTACGCCATTAGCCAAGCTAGCGTGATTCCTCGTCCGGAGCATAATATTTCCCGCTCGTTGATTAGCGAGGCGGCCCTCCGGGTTCTTTATCGCCTGCTACATGCTGGTTACGACGCCTACCTAGTCGGAGGAGGAGTACGTGACATACTTCTTAAGCGTGAACCCAAGGATTTTGACGTAACTACCAACGCTCGCCCTGAGCAGGTTCGACAGATTTTTCGTAACTGCCGTTTAGTTGGGCGTCGCTTTCTTCTTGCCCACATTCACTTTGGCCAAGAAATTGTCGAGGTTGCGACTTTCCGCGCCAGCCATAACCAGGGAGAAAAGGGAGGGATAATGGAAGACGGACGCATCTTGCGTGACAATGTTTACGGTACCCTAGAGCAAGACGCCTGGCGCCGAGACTTTACCGTTAATGCATTGTATTACAACCTCCGCGATTTTTCATTATTGGATTTCGGAAATGGCATCGAAGACCTACGGGCGGGAATATTACGTTTGATTGGTGAACCATGCAGCCGTTATAAAGAAGATCCGGTGCGGATGTTGCGCGCAATTCGTTTTGCGGCCAAACTTGATTTCAAGATTGACTCCGACACCGAAACTCCTATCAAAAAATTCGCCTATCTGTTACGAGAAATTCCTCCTGCTCGATTGTTCGATGAAGTGCTGAAACTTTTTCTGGGAGGAAAAGGGCTTCAAACTTTCGAGCTACTGCGTCACTACGATTTATTCACGGAACTTTTTCCACGAACGGAAAAAGCACTGGTGTCTCAGAAAAATCAAATTTTATTCAATTTTTTGAGTCATGTCCTATCAAGTACTGACGAACGAATTAGCGCAGGCAAACCCGTAACCCCATCTTTTCTATTCGCCGCCTTGTTATGGGAGCCAGTACGTTACGAGGCGCGGCGTCAATCGGGAATGCCTATGCTGGAAGCCCTGCATTTTGCCGCTGATCACTTACTGCAAGAACAGATTGGTCGCGTCGCCATTCCTCGTCGTTATACGTTGCAGGCGCGTGAAATTTGGTTCTTGCAGGAACGGCTCGCTCATATTCGAGGGCGACGGCATTCTCATCTGTTGGATCATCCTTGCTTCCGTGCCGCCTATGATTTTCTGTTGCTGCGGGTTGCCAGCGGTGAGGATGTGCATAGTCTAGCCTCCTATTGGACTCAACTTCAATTAGATAAAGGAATCTTCATCGATAATCCTGCGTTTGCCCTATTATAGGTTCTCGGATTTTCTGTCGAAATGGAATTGCATAATCATGGCACTACGAAATTTGAGTATTCAATTTAATTTTCCTCTTGGTTACGATTAATTTTATTAGTTGCGTTATTTGGAATGACAGCCAATAAAGATCGACGCTTTAATCAACAGTTAAAAAACCATCTTCTTTTCTCAACTATTTAAATTTGCCTTTAACCAATAACGCACGGATTATTAAGAGGTGGATGCTTGTGTCCAGTTCGATCACCGATGAAATAAGACAATGGTATAATATTAAGGCGAAAAAGTTAAATGTATTACCCATCAAGGTAACTACTCATTATGAAAAATTAGTAAATGAAGAATATCAAACACTTGGAAATAGTGGCGGCCCATTGTACCGCGCAGTTTATCCCGATATTGATCGGCTAAAAACAAAAATTTATCATGAGGTTCCTGATTTTGTAAAAGATCAGTCCAATATGCCGCCTGGCTTAGAGAACATATTGATCCATAAATATTTTTGCCGTGTGCTATTTTTAGTCACAGAAAAATGTGTTGGTCACTGCATGTACTGTTTTCGGCAGAATATATTAATCGATATTCACGGAAACCCTTTGCCCCCCTTGAAAGAAAGAATTGAAAAAGTAATAAATTATCTTTCCGGGCATCCTGAAGTTGGCGAGCTAATTTTATCTGGTGGCGATCCACTCACTATGCCAGTGGGTCAATTAACCTATTTGTTTGATGAAATAAATAAAAAAACCAAAATTACCGACATTCGGATACATACCCGTAACCTAATTTTTGCTCCCCAAGTGATATCCGACAGTGTGGCTGAATTGTTGGGTAAGTATCGGACGCGACTTTATGTTCATGTGATTCACCCCTACGAAATTGATGAAAAAATAGTAGCAGCTCTACAACGTTTACAAAAATTCGGAGTACGAATTTATAGTCAATTTCCTATATTGAGAGGTATTAATGATCATGTACAGGTACTGGAAAAATTGCTACGAAAATTGGATGACTTGCAGGTTAATCCTATTAACCTGTTTGTTCCCGATCCAATCAATTACTCTGCTACATTTCGAATTCCCATGAAGAATTTGCTAAAAATGATGGATGAATTATTTTGGAGCACCGCATCCTGGATTAATAGCGTGCATTTGGTATTGGATACACCAATTGGTAAGGTACGTAGGGAGGATATTGTCGCATGGGATGAAAAAACAGGCCAAATAACTTTTCAACGGAATGGAAAAAATATCATCTATCATGATTTTCCGGTTGATCTGTATGAGCCTGGTGAATTAAAAATTATGTTGTGGAAAGGATGATGCTAAAAAATTTGTTGCTTTTTCCAGACTGGAGAGTATGGATCGACTTAAAGAGACGATTGTCGATCGATAGCATTTTTGTTAGCTTTTGCTAACAAATACATGCTAAAAATTACGTTTAACCTACAAGAGTGCAGCCGCAAGTACCGTCCTTTTGGGCGGGCTAATTGACTTTGGGATACTTTTTAATTCTGAGCTACTGAAAGGACAAATGCAGACACGATATGGGTAACTACAAAAATAGTTATCGCAATAAGTTGTGTTGCAACATTGGCGAAGGGAGCTACACCGCAAACTGTGCGTCACTTGTGACGTTTACGGGCTAATTACCCGGAAAGATCGGTATTTTTACTAGACGGTTGTAAAACCGTCTCTTTATTCTATTCACCCTCAGGGGGTATTTTTTCGGAGATACTTGATGAAAAAAATCTTCAATCATTTTTTGTGGACACTTGGAGCGATTGTTTTCATTCCAATGTTGGCATTCGCGCACACAGGTGTTGGAGAAACCACGGGATTTAGTTCTGGCTTTATTCATCCCATGGGAGGTGTGGATCATTTATTGGCAATGGTGGCTGTTGGGTTATGGGCAGCACAAATGGGAGGTAGGGCAATTTTAGTGGTACCAGGAACTTTCATCACGCTGATGATTGTCGGTGCTCTCGTGGCTATTTTGGATATACCTGCTATTTATGTGGAAGAAGGCATTATAGGTTCTGTGTTAATTCTAGGGGTGTTAATTGCCGCTGCTTTTAAGTTTTCCATAGTGACCAGCGCTTGCATCGTTGGGGTTTTCGCACTATTTCATGGCTATTCGCATGGAACCGAAATGCCGCTAACTATCGGAATGTTTTCTTATAGTATTGGATTCGCATCAAGTACGGCGCTATTGCATACAGTGGGCATAATAATTGGATTAATCACGCAAAAAATGAACATCGCAAGATCAGTTCGTTTTGTGGGTGGTGGCATTGCCCTTGTAGGAGTCTATTTGGCTGTTGCGTAAAAAGTCTGTATTATTAATCATCGATAGCACGCTAACCGTTAACATTATTTATTCCTTGGACCATGCCTGAATCACAACAGACCCCATACGAACCGAAGATTGTCGCGTTTCTTTGTAAATGGTGTTCTTCGGCCGGCAGTGATTTAGCCGGAGTATCGCGCATTCAATATCCCGCCAATGCGACTCCCATTACCGTGATGTGCTCGGGAAGCGTGTCGCCACAATATATCCTTTCAGCCTTCAACAAAGGCGCAGATGGCGTTTTGGTATCTGGCTGTCATATCGGTGACTGTCATTACCTGGAAGGTAATTATTACGCCCGACGCAAGCTCCACTTAGTCAATGAAATGCTTCAGTTTATTGGTGTCGAACCGGAACGTTTCCGTATGTCTTGGGTGTCAGCGGCTGAAGGAACAAAATTCGCCAAGATCGTCAAGGATTTCGTTGACGACCTGCGACCGCTTGGACCGCAAGACAAACTAAAGGCCCAACGTCCATGATCAATCTTCTGGATCTCCGTACTCGAGCACGAGATCTCCTGGCTAAAGGAGAGGTACGTGCGGTGATCGGCTATCGGCGTGGTAGCCGAGGCATGGCGGCCGAGCCGGTCGTTATCACTCGCCCCGACGAGGCTGAGTGCCTAGTCTGGGATCCCTCCTGCGTCCATAACTTAGCTCTTTATTTAGTTGAGGACCGTAAGCGCCTCGCCCGTAGTCAACAGCATCCCGAGAAACCCATCGCCATTGTCGCTAAGGGTTGCGACGCGCGCGCCATCGTTGTACTGATGCAGGAAAACTACTTCAAGCGCGAGGAGGTTTATATCCTTGGGATTTCTTGCGCAGCGACCGGGATGTTGGATGAGTATAAACTTGCTCGTCATCAAATAGGGATCAACCCGGAAAAATTGGCAAGTGTGGCATTTGATGGCGATGATTTCATGCTTACCAGCACTGCTGGTGAGCAACGCCTTTCCGCATCCGAAGTAATGGCGGATCGCTGCCTCGAATGTCGCAATCCATTCCCCACGCTTAATAATGTGGTTCTTGGTGAAAATAAGTCGCGGAATTTAGCAGCGCCCTTTGCTACGCTTACTCGTTTTGAGCAAAAAGAAAGTTTTCAATCAGCGCGTTGGAATTTTTGGCGTAACCAATTCGAGCGTTGCATTCGTTGTTTTGCCTGTCGTTCAGTTTGTCCGATGTGTTACTGCGAGGAATGTATCGTTGATAGCATTTCTTTGTCGGTAATGCCTGATACCACCGCTGAGGAAAAGGCTAATCGTATTCGTTGGATTGAACGCTCCGCGACACGCGCGGACAACATTGGTTATCACCTGACACGCGCCTTGCATTTAGCTGGGCGTTGTATTGACTGTGGCGAATGTGAACGGGTCTGCCCGGTGCGCATTCCACTGCGCTTGCTCAATAACAAATTGGAGCGGGAATCTCGTGAACGCTTCGGGTACGAACCCGGCGCGAGCATAGAAGTGGCATCCCTCGTGTCGTCCTTCCGGGACGACGACCCTAACGACTTCATTAGGTAGCCGTATGGAACGAATCCTCAACAAGGGACAGCTCGGCGACTGGATCGCGGCGCTGGATGGTTGGGAGGTTCTGGCGCCAGTATTGCAAGACGAGGTCTGGAGTTACCAGACCGTGCGTCGTGCATCTGATACCGTGCGTCTCGATCATCCCAACACGACCCAGTCTCCTAAACTTTTTTCTTTCCCACAGCGGGAAGTCTTCTTTACCTTTGAGCAGATCAAGGGTGAGGCTCCACACCTGACGCCATTAGTGCCTACAAATAATCGGCGGGTGGTCTTCGGTGTCCGTCCCTGTGATGGTCGCGGTCTGCCACGCATGGATCGGGTCTTCACCGAACAGTTTGAAGATACCTACTATCAAGCACGCCGTGAACAACTGGCTTACGTGGGTCTAGCCTGCAACGAGCCACCGGGTCGTAACTGTTTCTGCAAATCCGTTGGAGGCTCGCCGATTTCCACCGAAGGGCTAGATGTCCTGATGACCGACATTGGTGATCGTTACCTAGTGGTCGCTGTCACCGCAACGGGTCAGGGATTGATCGATCAGGCTGGCGCACTATTGACCGAACCAACCGGAGAAAATCGCGCCGAAGCGGGGCGGCGGCGTATCGCTGCGTTGACTCATCCGCAGCGCGCGGTTCAGGAGAGTGCTTCGATACCCATACGCTTGAAGGCTAATTTTGCATCACCGCTTTGGGACGATTTAGCCCGTCCCTGTATTAGTTGCGGAATTTGCACGTTCCTTTGTCCGACCTGTCATTGTTTTGATATCAATGATGAAGTAACTACCAGCTCTCCACTAAAGGGTAGCCGTGTTCGCACCTGGGATACCTGTCAATTCCCAGATTTTACTATGCATTCTTCTGGCCACAATCCGAGAGGCGAGGTAGGCTCGCGTTTACGTCAGCGTGTTTGTCACAAATTCCAATACTTTCATGAAAATTTTGGAGTATTTCAATGCACGGGCTGCGGTCGCTGCGTGACCGGATGTCCGGTAGGGATCGACATTATTGCTGTTGTCAATCAGGTGGCGTCCGCCGCTACCCTCCCGCACGCGGGAGAGGGCTGAAGAATGGGGGAAATTAAAAATGGGAAATAATATTTACCTACCGCAATTGGCGCGGATTATCTTCACCAAGGAAGAAGTGCCCGGCGAGCGCGCAATTAAAACTTTCCAAATTGAGTTTATTACTAAAAACGGATTTTTTGAGCATGAATGTGGCCAATGCGCGATGCTTTCGGTTTTTGGCAAAGGAGAATCAATGATTTCGATTGCTTCTTCACCTTTAGACAAAAATTACAAACAATTTAGTATTATGCGTGCTGGTCGAGTCACTTCAGCTTTTCATGAGCTGGAAGTAGGTGATGTGCTTGGTATTCGTGGCCCGTATGGCAATAGTTTCCCTATAAATGACTGGAAGGGTAAAAATTTAGTATTTATTGGTGGTGGTTGTGGACTCGCGCCAATTTGGCCTGTAATTCAAACCGTGGTAAAAAAACGCGACGATTTTAAGAATGTTACTGTCTTCTACGGTGGCCGTAGTCCAAGAGATATTATGTATCGTGCTGAACTCGAAAAGCTACGCGAAACCGCCGAGGTTCATTTATCCGTCGATAAGGCCGAAGAAGGTTGGCAGGAATTTTGTGGCTTCGTACCCGCCAATTTGATGGTAAAGGAACCATCGCCAAACAATGCCATCGCAATTACCTGTGGTCCACCGGTAATGATTAAATTCGTAATTCAAAATTTACGCACGTTGGGATTCAAGGATGAACAAATCTATACGACCATTGAAAATAAAATGAAGTGCGCCCTAGGGAAATGTGGCCGCTGCAATGTTGGCAAAGACTATGTTTGTGTGAAAGGACCAGTCTATTCTTGGGCTGATCTTAAGGAATTACCGCCGGAATATTAAAATACTGAACCCGTGACGCGTAATCATCCGCGTTGCGGGCATTTGAATAGGCGTTTCCTTAATGTTACCTGGATCACATCTCCTCTCAAGTTGGCTCCTCGCAAATTATTTCATCCGTACTCAACGTGAACGACGAATCGTCACCCTTATTGGGTTATCTCCTGATGTAGATGGTGCTGGCTTAATCATCGATCAGGCAAATTCATTAATGGGTGCTAGTAGTTATTACTTTTATCAATATCATCACGTTCTTGCTCATAGTCTTCTAGCGAGTATTATTTTTTCCGGCATCGCTGCCTTTCTGGCATCCACTAATAAACTTTTTGTTTTTTATTTAGCGTTAATCGTTACACATTTACATTTTTTTTGCGATTTAATTGGTTCCAGAGGCCCTGATGGATATCAATGGCCAATTTATTATCTTGCGCCATTTAATTTAGATTTTCAATTAGTATGGTCTGGGCAATGGACGATTGATGCTTGGCAAAATATAGTCATATTATACATAATGTTCGTTATTATTATCGTGCAGGCATGGAAACAGCGTTATTCATTTGTTCAAGTGATTTCTGTTTGGCTTGATAATGAATTCTTCAAAATAATGAATCGTTATCGTTAGTTTATTTGGTCATTTTAGTAATGGTGATATTGCATGCTCTCCTCATTAAATAAAAATATTCCCATCCGTGAACGATTAATTGTTGCCCTGGATGTGCCCCGCGTAGCGCTAGCTAAAGAACTAGTTGAACAATTGAGAGATTCCGTGTTTTTTTACAAACTCGGCCTTGAATTATCTATGTCCGGTGAGTATTTCAATCTTATTGACTGGTTGCGGGAACGCGGAAAAAAAGTTTTCGCTGATCTCAAATTTTTTGATGTCCCGGAGACAGTGGCGCGGGCGGTGCGACAACTGACTGATCGTAATATTCAGTTTGTTTCAGTGCATGGTGATGACGCCATGTTGGCAGCAGCAGTCAAGGTAAAAAAGGATCTAAAAATTCTCGCGGTTACCGTGTTAACAAGTTTAAATCGACAAGATCTTGATGACCTGGGATTTCAATGCGAAGTGGAAGACTTAGTATTATCGCGGGCCAAACGCGCGCTTCAGATTGGTTGCGACGGAATTATTTCTTCCGGGTTAGAAGTAGCAAAATTACGTGAACACTTTGGAAGTTCGTTTATTGTGGTTTCTCCGGGAATTCGCCCTGTGGAAAATCGCCTGGAAGATGATCAAAAGCGAGTTGTCACAGTGGAACAGGCATTCCACAATGGAGCAGATTATATTGTTGTTGGTCGTCCCATTCGGGATTCTATTGATCCACGCATCACTGCAGAAGATATTCAAACGAGCATCACGCGTGCTATTTCTTTTTATACAGATCCGCTTCTCCCTCTGGCCTAATCTTAAACCGCTTATAACTCCACTGATATTGTTCTGGATGACGACGAATGCACTCCTCGACTCCTGCGTTTAGACAAGCGCAGCTCCGTTCAATATCGGTATCGTTGATTCCTTGATCACCAGGAACAAAGTGAATATGAAATCCTTGTCCACGCGGAAGCCGCTCGGCGTAAACAAAAAATACAGGTACGTTATTTTTATTGGCCAAGCGTGATAATAGCACCATTGTATTTGCTGAAATACCAAAGAAGGGCGCGAAAACTCCCATTCCCTGGCCTGGATTGTGATCGGGAAGAATTGCCACGACTTCACCTTGCATCAAGCTCTGATAAAGCGATTTTACTCCGCGAATATCCGTAGCTACTAAGCGCGCGCCTCCTCGGGCACGCGCCAAACGTACCCGTTCTCCCAAGCCAGCCAGGCGTGGCGGGCGGTAAAGTGTGGTAACGGGGTAGTGTTTGGAAAGATAAAGCCCTGCCATCTCCCAAGCTCCAAGATGAGGTCCTGCCGTAATTGCTCCCCGTCCTTGGGCCAATGCCGCTTGAAAGGCGTCCTCACCACTCACTTTCTTGACTAATGCCAACACCTTTGGTAATTCCCACGTCCAAAGCGCCCCCATTTCCGTAAAAGTTTTTCCAGTCTCGATTAAAGTTCGTCGCACCAGGCGTTGACGCTCAATTTTCTGTAGTTCTGGAAAACAAAGGCGTAAATTAATTTCGATTATGCGTCGTACAGGATTGGGAAATAGATTCGCCACCATTCCCAAAATGATACCCAGGCCACGCACAACACATTGGGGCAGCGCCGCGAATAATCGAAATCCTATCCAAATTAAATGGTTCCGTATCACTATTAAATTCTCTACAATTTTGATTAGCCACATGCAATCATCAACAAAAATGTAAAATTTGGAAATCGCCTAATCGAAAGAGGAAATGCACAATTTTTCTAGTGTAACCCTTGCTTGCTTATAGTCGAATTGATTGATATGGTGTTTGAAGATTTTATAAAGTGACTTACGATCCGTCGGTAGAGCTTTTTCAAATTCTGTCAACAATTCGTCTGGAATTAAATCCATTTCCGTCATCAAAAATTGAAGTTGTTCGGTCAATTTAGCTAAGGTTTCTGGATTTCCCGTAGTGTCAGTCAAGCTCGACGCTGGCTCGACACATCGCGCAATTTCTGCAAGGGCATGGTCATGCATTTCGCGTAGAGCTTCCAGCGAGCTGACGGTATATTTTCCACAACGAAGTTCAGCGTCGAGTTTTTCCGCCGCCCGGTGCAGATCAATCGCGCCGATATTGCCCGCTGCCCCCTTGAGTCGATGAGTAATCAAGCTGGCTTGTTTGATTTTCTCCGCCGCGAGTGCCCGGTCAATTTCGTTCAAGTCCTCTCGGACACTATCGGAAAATTGCTCAAGTATGCCGAGGATTTCAGCGCGGCTGGTAAAAATTCCACAGAGATTAGAAAAATCAAATCCATTTATTTCAAATCCATTAATTTCCGTATGATTTGTGTTTGATGTCAAGGATGGCGCGGGCAGCGGCGGTGGATGAATTGTGGAAGCAACGGTAGTAATCTCGAACCGTTCGGGAATCCAATGCAGCAGCATATCTGCTAGCTCCTCTTGATTGATGGGCTTGCCGATGAACCCGTTCATGCCTGAGGCCAGCACTTGTTCTCGTTCCTCGGGAGTGACACCCGCCGTCAAAGCAATTACCGGCAGCGCTGCTGTTCCGGTTTTGCCCTGACGAATCCAGCGCGTGGCTTCCAGGCCATCCATCTCTGGCATGTGAACATCCATCAGCACCACATCAAACCGCTCATTGACTAGACAATCGAGCGCCTTTTGTCCGTGATCGGCAATTTTGACCACCAAGCCCCAATGTTGCAGTAACCCTTGAATAACTTGTTGATTGATGGTGTTATCTTCTGCCACTAATATCCGCGCACCCGCCAGGCGCCGGACACGGTTGTCAAGCGAAGCTTGCGCGGATCGGATGCGATCCCGGGTATCGATCCGCATTCCAATCATCACTGCGAATGGTAAATGAAAAGAAAAGGCGCTCCCCTTTCCGAGGGAACTTTCCACGGTGAAATCGCTTCCCATCAATAATAGCAGCTCGCGACTAATCGCAAGCCCGAGGCCCGTGCCACCAAACCGGCGTGAAATCGAGCCATCGGCTTGGCTGAAAGGTTGAAATAGTCGCATTACCGTTTCCTCGGACATGCCGATTCCGTTATCCTCGACGCAGAATAACAGGCGTGCTTGTGAATGCTCCATCGCCTGGGCAGTAATCCGTAACAGAACCTGGCCATGTTCGGTGAATTTAATTGCATTACCCAGTAGGTTTGAAAGCACTTGTTGCAATCGCAGCGAATCACCGATTAACTGACGCGGCACTTCCGGTGCCATTTCAATAGTAAAACGCAATGCTTTCTCATTGGCGCGTGGCGAGAATAGATTATGCAGGATATCAGCCAACACATCGAGATCGAAAGGCGCGTTTTCAATAGTCATTCGGCCTGATTCAATTTTCGAGTAGTCAAGAATGTCGTTGAGAATACCGAGCAAACTTTTCGAGGAATCATGAATTTTTCTCAAGTAGTCACGCACCTCCGAAGTAAGCGGTTGATATAATGCTAGTTCAGATAAGCCAATGATGCCATTCATCGGTGTGCGAATTTCATGACTCATATTAGCCAAAAATTCGGATTTGAGACGCGCAGCATGTTCGGCAGACTTTGTTGCTTCGATGAGTTCACGCTCCGTGCGTTTCTGCATTGATATGTCAACAAACGCCCAAATCGATTCTGTACTATCAGCCCGTAATTGGGTGCCTGAAATATCGAACCATCCTAAGCTCCCGTCTTTACGTCGATATTCAATTTGCGTCCGAAAAACTTGCCCCGCGTTAATAATCACATAAGCCTGCTGTTCAAACGCAAGATAGACCTCTGCATTTGGGTAAAAAATACGAGTCGGCTGATTGATCAGCTCATCCGGTTGATTATAGCCCAGCATGTGAACATAGGCTTTATTCATCCAGACCATAAGGCGATTACGTAACATTACGATTCCGACCACTTCGCTTTGCAGGATAGCTTTTTGCTCTTCGATCAAATTGGATAATTTGATTTCTGCTTGCTTGCGTTCGGTGATATCCTGCTTGACGCCGACATAACTGGTGATATTTCCCTGTCCATCGCGCACAGGAGAGATAGATGCCTCTTCCCAATAGAGATCGCCATTTTTACGACGATTTTGTAACTGCCCTTGCCAGGTCTGTCCAGAGATCAAGGTATTCCAAAATTCTTGATAAAACTCCGCATCATGTTTTCCTGATTGAAGTATGCGTGGATTTTTTCCAATAATTTCATCTTGGGTATATCCCGTAACTTCACTAAACTTACGATTGACCCACTCGACATCGGCGTCAATGTTGGTAATTACTACCGCTGCCGGAACCTGTTCCACCGCAATGGTAAGACGGCGCAGATTTTCTTCCATTAATTTACGCTCGGTAATGTCGTGAATAATGGAATAAAGATAAATCCGCTCATTGACTACGATGGGGCCAGAATACACTTCGACATTGCGGATTTCCCCAGACGCTAGGCGATGACGAAATAAAAAATACATTCGCTGCTTTTCAGCAGCCGCGAGCATTTCTTGACGAATTTCTTCTTTGGTCAGACAATTAATATCTGTGATGTGCAGTGATAGTAATTGTTGTCGATCATAACCGTAGTATTTAACCACTGCGCGGTTAGCATCAATTATGCGCCCAGATTCGGAATCAACAATCAACTTGATGGCGCTATTAATCTCGAATGTCTGGTGATAGCGTGCCTCGGTTTCTGATAGTTCATGAGTTAATTTCTCAGCGATGCGCAGCGCACGAGTGCGACCGGTCACTAATAGCCATGCCACGATGGTTAGTACCAATGTTTCACTGAGACCAACAATCAACGTGTATCGTGTATTATCATTGCTCAATCTTAACTCGAAATCAGGTAGTGAATGAACGACAAGCGTCCAATAATGATTTGCTATCTCTATGGAATGAACCGCCTGGAAGACGGCGGCGCTATTTTGCAATCCAGAATCAACACGCGCAGTATCAGAATCCAGCATCAGGCTGGCTGCCGATAACGATTTTCCATCATAAATTCGCATGCCGAGAACCTGACCGACTTCTCCATAATGATCACCAAGAATACCTTGCATCAGATCATTCATGCGAAATGGCGCGTAGGCCCATCCAACTAAATTATCTCGTCGTTCCGCAGGAGTCATATGAGGCAAATGGTTGCGGTACAAAGGTACATACATTAAAAATCCCGCCTGAATATCCTTATTGGTTTCCTGTAACAGAATGACTTTTCCGGAAATTGTTGTTTTGCCGGTATTCCAGGCTAAATCCATAGCCGCTCGTCGAACTGATTCCGAATACATGTCATAACCAAAGGCACGAAGGTTACGATCTTTGAATGGTTCCAAGTAAATAATCGAAGTCCAGGGATCACGCTCGCCAGCGGGTCGAATGTTGTAATCAATAAATCCCTCTTGACGCATGGTTTCGATATGGGATGATAGTTTCAATGCGGGAATGAGTAGCGAAAAACCGACTCCCTGGATACCAGGATAATTTTTGCCAAGATGCAATGCGGTGACATATTCACGGAATTCATCACGCTCGACTGATTTCGATGCGGAAAATAAACCAGAAACGCCTAATAAAACTTGCTCATAATTTTTAAGTCGTTCTTTAACTCTGACATGAATTTCATTGGATCGAAATTCAAATTCGGATTGCAAGGCTTGCGTTGTTTTTTCACGAGTGTTATTCCATTCAAAAATTGTCAGTGTTAAACCAATACCAACAACAATGCTGGGCCATATTCCGCTGTGAAAATTTCGTAGAGAAGCTGACATACTCGACATAGTAACTTTCTGGAAATAAAAATTAATGATGATTAATCACATCGTGACTAAGCCGAGGGATTGAAAAAATTCGATTGACCGGCCTAAGTCCAGAATATCGGACTACACTGCAAACAAATAAAGAACTTATTTTATCGATACTTGATTCCGTCCAAGCTCTTTGGCTCGATATAATTGCTCATCAGCCTGTTTCAAGAGTTGCCCGTGAGACGCTAAACAATTATTCGAATCTGCCGTCGCGCACCCAATACTGACACTGACTTGTGATCCAGCGGCGGATCGTGGATGCGGCAAACGTAAATCCAGGACACGTTCGCGTAATCTTTCGGCTATCTGACGTACTGCTTTATTGTCGGTTTCCGGGAGAATTGCAACGAATTCTTCGCCGCCATAGCGCGACAAGGTATCTCCAGGTCGTGCAAGGCTTGCTCTGAGTGCGCACGCAACCCGATACAAACACTCATCGCCCGCTCCATGTCCATAATGGTCGTTGTAATTTTTGAAATAATCGATATCAATCATCAAAAGCGACAGAGGTTTACCATCACGCAACATTCTTTTCCATTCCGTTTCTAGTTTGCTTTCGAGGCCACGTCGATTCGATACATTAGTCAGCGGATCAATCATGGATAACGCTTCCAGCATATCGGCGTGTTGCTTCATTGCCACATGATTGCGTACTCGCGCCATCAAGATGGAAATCGAAAATGGTTTGACGATGTAATCAACCGCACCAAGGTCAAGGCCGATTTTTTCATCGGTTTCTTCTGACTTAGCGGTAACGAAAATTACTGGAATTTTTTGGGTAAGCGGATTTTGTTTCAGGCAGCGCAGGACTTCATAACCATCCATTCCCGGCATCATTACGTCCAGCAGAATTAAATCAGGATGAGGTGGAGTGCGTGCTCTTTCCAATGCGTCCACGCCATTAAGGGCTACCCTGACCCGATAATTACGCCGCAAGCTATCGGCCAAAATTTTGACATTGGTGGGTACGTCGTCCACAATTAAAATGATAGGAGTCTCTTGGGGAATCATCCAGCATTTGCGGCACCGAAACCTCCTGGTTTTAGCAGTGGGGAGGAAGCGCCGTCCTCCTGTTTTTTTTAACGTTGAAGGGAGTTGAATTGGAGTCCGCCGCTAATGCTTGGTCGCCAGCCATCCCTGGCAGGCTTCCGCGCATAGCCGCACGGTTCGCGATTCATCGGACGCCCGCATTCCGGCAACGTCATCGCCACC
>CAUYTW010000302.1 GCA_963575715.1 Gammaproteobacteria bacterium
AATCGCTCGAATAGTCAATTGCCGACAAACCAAACTGTTGCCGTACATCGTCATACATCAGCTTTTGCAAAACAAACTTGGACGCGCATTGCTCCCGAAACGCCACTTTGGCAAGGGTGGAATCGGGGGAGTAGTTTGATTTGAAGCATGGTTTTCATATTGACGATTATATTCACAAAGGAATATTAATGTCAACTCAACCGGTGTCTGACCGCGCTTTGCGCGGTGCGCTATCCCTCCCCGACATAAATACCCGGGCTTCTTGCACAATTCGGGTGAAAATTAATGGTGGAAATCACCTCTGGCTAAAGCCAGGGGCTTGTTAGAGAATGTATACAGACCCTGGATTGACCAAACTAAATCCGAGCAATCGGGTTAAGCTGCAACGAAGTAAAATACTCATCTTGGGACGCTTCCTCAACCCTGAGCTACTGAAAGCGGCGTATGCGTACACACGCCGGGTACGCACGAAACTTTTCGGAGATACTGATGATTACTAATCGCATCATCTCACCGTTCATTCTGCTAACGGCCATCTTTATGACGTTCCTGGCCCATGCCAGTTCACGTTACGTTGACAACCTCGATGGCACCATCACCGACACCTCCACGAATTTGATGTGGATGCGATGCGCCGTCGGTCAGACTTGGACAGGCGTTGCCTGTGCGGGAACCCCCGGTAAATACACCTGGTCAGCGGCCAATACCGTCACCAGTGCCTACGCTGATTACAATGACTGGCGGCTCCCAACCATCCGTGAACTAACCACTATTACCGACATAACCCATTATTCGCCAGCGATTGATGTGTCCACCTTTCCGGACACGCCATCCGATTGGTTTTGGTCCGGCTCCCTGGTGGCGAGTAATTCCAGCCAGGCGTGGGGAGTTTACCTTGAAGTGGGTAATGACTACTGGAGTAGCCGCAATATCGCTTATCCGCTGCGGTTGGTGCGCGCAGGAGGGATGAATTTGTCATTCGCGTCCCTGTTGAATAATGCACGCCCTACGGTGGATTATGTTGACAATGGTGATGGGACGGTCACTCATGCTCCTACTTGTCTGACCTGGAAGCGTTGTTCCGAAGGACAATCCTGGAATGGCAGTGCTTGCGCAGGAAGCGCGAGCATCCTGTTCTGGAACGATGCGAACACGCTGACCAGTAATTTCGCCGGCCATGATGACTGGCACCTTCCTACTCTGGAAGAACTGCGCTCACTGGTGGATTATACCAAGTATCCAGGTAAAACCATTAATAATATCTGGTTTCCAAATTTGCCCGACTGGCCTTCAGTCTGGTCCGCTTCTTTGGTAGCAAGTGATTCGAATTATGCGTGGTATGTCAATTTTAACGATGGGCGTGGGGGCTGGGACGGACGTGGCAGTGGAAACGCGGTCCGGCTGGTTCGGACGGGACAGTGTGCCTGGGATTTGAGAGTCGTTCGGGACGGTACAGGTGGCGGCGTGGTGTCAAGCAATCCAAGCGGAATTGATTGTGGCCTGGATTGCGTCGAAAAATACGATTCTGGCACCAGAATAACCCTGATTGCTACTCCTGCCTTGAATTCTATGTTCGCGGGCTGGAGCGGTGACGGATGTGCAGGAATGGGTGATTGCGTCGTGGTGATGAATGGCCCTCAAACTGTGTATGCCACCTTTGAACCCATCAAACATTCCTTACTTATCGTTAAATCCGGTGATGGTGCAGGCACGGTAATCAGCAGTCCAGCGGGAATCCGCTGCGGAATCGATTGTAATGAGGATTACGTGCAAGATTCGTCTGTTACATTGACGGCTACGCCGACTACTAGATCAGCATTTATAGGGTGGACGGGCGATTGTGCGGGGACTAGCACCTGCGTCGTGACCATGAACGCACCCCGAACGGTAACCGCGAGCTTTGCCGCCCTGCCACTTGCGCCGAAGATTACCAGCGCCATTGCAGGCAACGCTCAGGTCACGTTGAAGTGGTTGGCGGTAAACGGTGCCACCAGTTACAAGATTTACCAGGGAACCACAGCAGGAGGTGAATCCTCAACCCCATTCATGACCGACGTCACCGGAACCAGCATCCCTGTTACCGGCCTCACCAATGGCGTGAAGCATTTCTTTAAGATGGCTGCGATCAACGCGGTGGGTAACAGCCTGTTGTCGAACGAAGTTAGCGCAACGCCAGTATCTCCTCCCGCAGCACCTATCCTCACGAACGCAGTCGCAGGTGATGCACAGGTCACGTTAACTTGGTCAGCGGTAACCGGAGCTACCAGTTACAACCTTTATCGGGGAACCACGGCAGGCGGTGAATCCACGACGCCAATCAAGACCGGCGTTACCGGAACTAGCATTACCATCACGGGATTGACCAAGGGTAAAACGTATTACTTCAAGGTGCAGGCGGTCAATGCGGGCGGTACCAGTGATTTATCGAACGAGGTTGATGCCACCATGATTTCGGTGGCACCGGTGATCAGTAGTGCGGTTGCGGGCAATACCCAGGTCACGTTGAAGTGGTCGGCAGTGATCGGTGCCACCAGTTACATGATTTACCAGGGAACCACGGCAGGCGGCGAATCCTCGACTCCGGTTATGACCAACGTCACCGGAACCAGTATTACCATCACTGGCTTGGCCAACGACGTAAAATATTTTTTCAGAATGGCGGCGGTCAACGCGGGCGGCGTCAGTCCATTGTCAAAGGAGGTCAGCGCAACGCCGCTACTTCCACCGGCAACGCCGGTGCTTGCCAGCCCTAGTGCAGGCAACGCTCGGGTTACGTTGAAATGGTCGGCGGTGGCCAGGGCCACCAGCTATAACGTCCACCAGGGAACTAGCGCGGAAGGGGAGTCTCCAGTCAAGAGCAAGGTTACGGGAACTAGCGTCGCCATTACCGGCCTGACCAACGGAGTGAAATACTTCTTCAAGATAGCTGCTGTCAATTCGGCGGGTGTCAGCCCGTTATCGAACGAAGTCAGTGCCAGGCCGATGTTGCCTGCGACTCCCGCAGCGCCGATGGTTACTGTCCCCATTATCGGAAACGCCCAGGTCACGTTGAAGTGGTTAGCGGTAAACGGTGCCACGAGTTACCAAATTTACCAGGGAACCACGGCGGGCGGCGAATCCCCGACTGCGATCAAAACCGGCGTCACCGCAACCAGCTTCACCGTCACCGGCCTGACCAATAATACGGAGTATTTTTTTAAGATAGCTGCGGTCAACGCCGTGGGGAGTGTCAGTCCTTTGTCCAATGAGGTCAACGTCACGCCGATGGCTCCGCCCGCTGCGCCTGTCTTGGGTGACGCAGTGGCTAGCAACCGGCAGGTCACGCTGAAATGGGCGGCGGTCACCCGTGCCACCAGCTACACGATTTACCAGGGAACCACAGCGGGCGGAGAAGACATGACAACCGCAGTCAAGAGTAATGTCACCGACACCAACGTGACGATCACTGGCTTGACCAACAGCACTAAGTATTTCTTCAAAATGGTTGCGGTCAACACGGTGGGCACCAGCGAATTATCGAACGAGGTCAGCGCCACGCCGGTGGCACCACCCATGGCACCGCCCATCCTGCGCGACGCAGTAGCAGGCGACGCTCAGGTCACGTTGATTTGGTCGGCGGTGACCGGGGCCACTAGCTACAATGTCCACCAAGGAAGCACGGTGGACGGTGAATCCCGAGTGCCTGTGAAAACCGGTGTCACCGCAACCAGCGTGACGATCACCGGCCTGACCAATAACAAGATGTACTACTTCAAGATAAGTGCGGTCAACGCGGGGGGCATTAGCGCGTTATCAAACGAGGTTGGAGCCATGCCCACCAGTAAGCCTGATTTTGTCGTTACCGATCTCTTTATCAATCCCGTTGCACCCACACCCAATGATTCCATTGAAGTTTCGGTGATCGTCAAAAATCAGGGAACGGCGGCAGGATGGGGTGGCTACCTGGACATCTGGGCTAATCGATCCAGTGTCCCGAGTTGTCTCGAAGATAACAGATGGAACGATGTATGGAGCGACGCCTGGGCGGACATTGGCACTCTGGCAGTGGGTGAAAGCACGACCATCAAGCGTGTGTTACCAGCGAGCAATGGGGGAGCAAAAACGCTGCACGTTCTTGTTAATAGCTGGTGTGAGGACCAACTCCTAACCGATCTCGTCACGCTGCGTGAGTTGAGTCTTACCAACAATAAAAAAACTCTGGGTTATATCGTTAAGCCGAGTGTGCCCATCATTACTAACGCCGTTCCAGCCGATACCCAGGTCACTTTGGAGTGGCTGGCAGTAACCGGTGCCGCCAGCTACACGATTTACCAAGGCACCACGAGTAATGCAGAAGACTTGACTACTCCGGTCAAGACAAACGTCACCGGAACCAGCACCATTATCGATGGATTGATCAATGGCACCACCTATTTCTTCAAGATGACTGCTGCGGTCAACGCAGAAAGTATCAGTGCGCCCTCGAATGAAAATAGCGCCATGCCATTAGTGCCTACCGTCGTACCGGCGGCGCCCACCATGCGCATTATTACGGGCGACAAACAGGTCACACTGAAATGGTCGGCAGTAACCGGTGCCACCAGCTACACGATTTATCAAGGCACCACGAGTAATACAGAAGACTTGACTACTCCGGCCAAGACAAACATCACAGGAACCAGCGCAACCATCACAGGATTGACTAACGACACGCCATATTTCTTCAAAATGACGGCGGTGAATGATAAGGGCGCCAGCGCACTTTCAAGTGAAGTAAGCGCCATACCTGCTTTGTTTCAAAAAAATTTGACGGTTGATGGAAAAATGGACATTTTGGGTTCTGGTCATCCAGACGGTCATCCCGCCGTAGCAGGTATGCTGCCCGTGTTCTTCAACATACCTCACTCGGTAGTAACAGGCACGGTTACCTTTGAAAATATTACTGGTGGTGTATCTTATAACAGTATAGCTAGTTGGCCTTTTATTGAAGCTGATGGTGGCCGTTATCCAGATATAAGCGGCGGGGTATTTTTGCTCTCATTCTCATCCTTTAGCGGAATTTCTGGAATTATTCACAACAAATCTAATTACTTAGTTGGAGTATTTTTGAGTGACACTGAACCAGCCAATCCTGTGCCTGATTCCTTGAATTTTTCTGGGGTGGATAGCTTCAATGCAATTGCACCAGCATTACAACAAGCCTTTTTTATTGGAGATGGTCTCACAGGAACAGGAACAGGAGAATTACAAAAATTTATCATACCACCAGGCGCAACACGCGTCTTTCTTGGATTTTTCGACTCAATGTTTAGCGATAATGGAGGCAATTTGAATGTTACTGTACATGTGACGCCTGATGAATCTAATTAGGGCAGTGCAGACGTAGGACGAAACGGTTTGTCGTAAGGTTCCAGAAATAGAACTGAAGCTGCGTTGCAACATTGGTGAGGGGGAGCGAAGCCGAAAGGCTTCCGTCACTAGGCCCGTAAAGGCTGACAGCCGGGAAAGACCGGCGTTTTTACCGGACGGTTGTAAAACCGTCTCTTTTTCTCACCGCCCTAAAGGACGAGATTTCTCGGAGACACTGATGGCTAATTACCTGAATGTCCAAATTTGTCTTAAGTTTTTAGGAGCAGACTGCCTTTGACCCGTAATGTTTACATTCTTCTGATTGCTCAATTTCTTACTGCCTTTGCAGATAACGCCATCCTCTTCACCGCGCTGGCCATGGTGAAACACATTAATGGAAATCCGCCTTGGTATATTCCAGCCCTTCAGGAAGTTTTTCTGGTTGCTTTCGTGGCTCTCGCACCGTGGGTAGGTCGATTCGCAGATGCTCGCCCAAAATCGGTGGTGCTTTTTAATGCTAATGTCGTCAAGGCGATTGGCGCAGGTCTGATGTTCGCGGGAGTCGATCCACTCATTTCTTACGCCATCGTGGGTGTGGGAGCAGCAATGTATGCTCCTGCCAAGTACGGCATTTTGCCGGAACTTGTGTCCCATGATGCCCTCGTCAAGGCCAATGGCTGGATTGAGAGCACAACCATCCTCGCGATCCTCTCTGGCAGCATTGTCGGCGGCATGGTGGCTGATCATTCGGTCGTTATTGCCTTGGGATTAATTGAAACCTTGTTTGTGCTTTCGGCATTTACAGCATGGTTCATTGAACGGATTCCACCCCATATTCATGAAAGACAAAAATGCGAATCAGCTCTTCCTCATTTCCTACATTTGGCGCAAAGTTTACTTCATACCCGTCGGGCACGCTTTTGTGTTTTGGGAGTAGCGATATTCTGGGCAGCAGCGGCGGCGCTTCGGGTAATATTGGTTGCTTGGGCACCGTTGGTGCTAGATATTCAGGATAGCGGGGGAATAGCAAAACTTACCGCCTTCATTGCGATTGGAATCGCCTTAGGAGCGGTGGTAGTGCCGCACATCGTGCCTTTGGAACACCTACGCCGCGCCCGCTTCGCCGCTTATGGAGTCGGTATTGCCATCCTGTTGCTAGAGACGATTTCAGATATTCGAGAAGCGCGGGTAGTATTAATTTTGGTTGGATTGGCCGGCGGCCTTTTTGTTGTACCGATAAACGCTGCCCTCCAGGAGATTGGTCATCGTTCAGTGGGAAGCGGCAATACCATTGCCGTCCAGCAGTTCTTCGAAAGTTTGGCAATGGCCACAGCCACCGCACTGTACGGTTTAGCCGCTGCGCTGGGTGCTGACCCGATGTCCGCTATTATCGTCCTTGGGCTAGTGGTAATCGTCGTCTCATCTGTGGTTAGTTGGCATCTGCCGCGACGCCGCGACAATCAATAAAAAAATCAAGACCCCTTACTTGCCTTGAGCCGAGATTCCAGTTCCTTAAAACTCGGACGCTCACTGGAAAATATAACTTTACGCGCAAATTCGACAGCTACAGGAGGAGCACTTTCATTAAGATAGGCAACTAGCCCCGCACGAATGGCTTCGTAAAATTTCGTAGATTCCTGCGCCTGATGTCCCAATAGGCCGACTAACGGATTAATAAAGCCATAAGCGGCTAAGATCCCTAGAAAAGTACCTACTAGAGCTGCCGCGATGAGTTTTCCTAGTTCTGCTGGAGGGAGGCCCACCGATTGCATGGTGTGGACTACCCCCATCACCGCAGCCACGATTCCAAAAGCGGGCATTCCGTCTCCTAGATTTTGCAAAGCATGGATAGGCATCTCCAGTTCGTGGTGATGAGTTTCAATGTCCATTTCCATCAGACTGTCAATTTGGTGTACATCCATATTGCCACCAGAGATAAGGCGCAGATAGTCAGTAATAAAATCAACTGCATGGTGATCAGCAAGAATTTTTGGAGCTGCTTGGAATAGAGGACTGTTATGGGGATTTTCTACATCGTCCTCGATGGATATCAACCCTGATTTGCGAATTTTAGTAAATATTGAAAAGAGCAGTACCATCAGTTCCATATAAAGCTCCTTGTTATACTTGGAACCCTTTAAGGCAGCACCCAGTGCGTTGACCACCGACATGATAACTTTCAGGCTGTTAGCGGCAAAAAAAGCACCGAAAGCGGAACCAAAAATAATGAGAAGTTCTATAGGCTGGATTAATATTCCGACATGACCGCCTGCCATGATAAAACCACCGACAACCGCGCCAAGGATGATGACATAACCAATGATAACAAACATGATTTTTACTCTACTTCTTGATTTTTAGTTACATTTACTACGGTTACATGTCGTTCAATATTTCATCCAATTGAGCTTACAGTTTTTCGATACAGATCTCGAGGGGGCACCGTTCGGATTTTCTTCCAGTGTGTCCGATAATTACTTCAAGCAATGGCCGACACAGTCCTGATTATTCAACGAATGATGCCACGGGTTGCTTTCGACAATGCATCCACGAATAGCCCTATTTCAGGACATTCCTCGGTCATTTCTCGTAAACGAGAAATAGCTTGTTCTAAAGTAAAACCAGAACGATAAATAACTTTATAAGCCTGGCGCAGCCGACGCAGAGTTTCGCTGGAAAAACCACGCCGTCGTAGTCCTTCGGTGTTGAGTCCATGGGGACGAGCCATATGACCTGAGACCAATACATACGGAGGAACATCTTGTCCAATCACACTACCGAAGGCGGTAAAACAATGGACACCCAGGGTACAAAATTGGTGGACCAGGGTAAAACCTCCAAGGATGGCCCAATTCCCCACATTGACATGACCGGCAAGGGATGCGGCATTGGCAAAGATGGTATGATTGCCTACTTGACAATCATGGGCGATATGGACATAGGCCATAATCCAATTTTCATTTCCGATTCGAGTGACTCCTCCTCCCTGAACCGTGCCACGATTAATAGTGCAATACTCGCGGATGGTATTGCCATTTCCGATATGGAGTTCCGTGGGTTCGCCCTGGTATTTTTTGTCTTGAGGATCGTCACCTATGGACGCAAACTGAAAAATATGGTTATCGCGTCCAATCAGAGTAGGCCCGCGAATAATGGTATGAGAACCAATCCGGGTACCACTCCCAATTTCAACGTTAGGACCGATAATGGCGTAGGGGCCAACACTCACATCTGGAGCCAAGGATGCCCCAGGATCCACTATCGCATGCTGGTCGATCAAGAATCCTTATCCTCTTTGCACGGAAAGATTGGGTAGGGTCGGAGGTTCAATTTGCCGTTCAGCGCACATCATCTCGGCACTGGCTACTATCTTGCCCTCGACTTTGGCTTCTCCACGAAATTTCCATACCCCTCGCATGGTGCGAAGTACTTCCACCTCCAATAACATCTGATCGCCTGGTTCCACAGGTTGCTTGAACCGTGCGTTATCCACACCTACAAAGTAATACAACGACTGTTCCGAGGGACGAGTGCCGGTAGAAAGAAAGGCAAGGATTCCCGTAGCTTGAGCAATAGCCTCCAGGATTAGCACCCCTGGCATGACAGGCCGAAAAGGAAAATGGCCCTGAAAGAAGGGTTCGTTAATGGTAACGTTCTTAATGGCGCGCAACGACTTCCCAGGCTCGTAATCAAGCACACGGTCGACAAGTAGGAACGGATAACGATGTGGCAGGTGTCTAAGCACCTGATGAATATCAAGGATGTTCAAATAGTCACCTTTTGTTTCAAATCAATAGCTCTCAGTTTCTTTGTCTCCGAGCTTGCGCGGATTCTGCGATACGGTCTCGTCGCAATGCGACGAGAGCTGATCAACTTCAAGATTTGTTTTCACAAACCTCGTCCTTTCGGGCGGGGTAGTTGACAAGAGTTGCCAATTGTTGCTCTATCGCGCGTAAACGGTGCGCCATTGTGTCAAGATGATGAAAACGAACGACATTTCTTCGCCACTGCCGATTAGGAGCAGCAGGAAGATTGGAAGAATAGACACCTGGTTCGGTAATAGGTTGGACAACCATACTCATAGCAGTGATATGGACATCATCGCAGATTTCCAAGTGTCCGGCGATTCCCGCAGCACCGGCAATGGTGCAACGGCGTCCAATTCTGGCACTGCCAGCGATGCCAACACAGCCAGCAATGGCGGTATGAGCACCGATATAGCAATTGTGAGCGATTTGAACCTGGTTATCGATTCTGACATCTTCTTCGATCACGGTGTCTTCTAAAGTACCGCGATCGACGGTCGTATTAGCGCCAATTTCGACATCATCGCCGATAATCACGCTTCCTACTTGTGGAATCTTGAACCATCGCTCTCCATCCCGGGCCAACCCGAAACCATCACCGCCAATCACGGCTCCGGGATGAAGGATAACCCGGGCACCAATTCGTACTCTATCGCAAACAGTAACGCTGGCGACCAAGCGACTCTCCGATCCGATCCGGCTCTCCGTCCCTACGATGCAACCTGGACCGATGATTACACCAGCCTCGATTTTTGCCCGTGCCTCTACCACCGATAACGGACCAACCCAGGCGCTTTCATCCACTTCGGCGCTTGGGTCAATTACCGCTGTCGAGTGGACGCCACGCGGTGAGGGAGGAGGAGGATTCAAGATGACTACTGCCTTGGCAAAAGCAAGATAAGGATTTTCGCTCATCAATGTCGGGACCGGACAATGCGTTAAATCCTCGGCACCAAGGATTACCGCTGCGGCCCGAGTATTTGCCAAGTAACGACGATAACGCGAGTTGGAGAGAAAACTCACGTCTCCTGGGCCAGCCTCAGTCAAAGTTTTCACACGGTGGATGTAAATCGTCGCATTACCTTGCAACGTAGCTCCCACTCGTTGCGCCAGTTCACCTAGGGTCAGCCCCATCATTCGACCGCCTCCCCTTGCTGTTGCATGAGCAATAATCTATTCGGAATCGTCAATCAGTCTCAGTTGTTGATTATCTCATTCCTTTGAGCTTTTCAATAATTTTTCCTGTTACATCAACCCGATCACTGGCATAGACTACACCGGTGGTAAAAATTAGATCAAATTTCTCGATACGGGCAAAATCTCGAATTACATCGCCAACCTGACGATTGAGACTGGCCAGTTCCTCATTGCGGCGAATGGTGAGATCCTCTCGAAACTCTTCTGTGTTACGTTTAAGATCGCGACGACGGGACAAAATATCACGCTCGATTTTATTACGCAGGGCATCCGTCATAGTGGCACCATCACGTTCAATTTGGTCTTCGAGTTTTTTTAATTCACGTTGAACGGTAACCAGTTCTTTTTCCCTGGGTGAAAATTCATTTTCAAATTTTTTACGCAAGGCATCCAGTTGCGGTGCATCTTCCTCAATTCGCGCCATATTGACAAAACCAATTTTTATTTCCGCCGCAATGGTTAGCGCAGATAATAAAAGCCCGGCGCTTAACACCGAAATTGATAAATAAAGCGGTTTCAAGTTTGACCTCCTCGATATGTAAAAAATTTAAAAAGATGTACCGATCGTGAATTGAAATAGTTGTCGATTATCATCCGACCGAGAATTAAGCGGTTTGGCAAGACTAAAGACTAATGGACCAAGAGGAGACTGCCAATTTGCCGCGATACCCATCGTATAACGTAACTGTCCTATATTAAATTTTTCCTCAATACCATAAACGTTACCGAAGTCCAAAAAAGCACTAAATCTTAATTGATTATTATCCTTGGCAAAAAAAGCTGGAAACAAGATGTCTGCACCCCCAACTAAACGCAAATCGCCCCCAAGAGGACGACCATCGGATGATTTACCGGGATCATTAACCTTTGGACCTAGGGTATTATCACGGAATCCACGCACGGAATTTGAACCACCCGCGTAGAACCGATCAAAAAACGGTAATGAATTCGATTTATTACCCCAGCTCGCGCCATAACCAGCCTCTCCTCGTAACAAAAGTGTGAAGCTTTCGGAAAGTGACTGATACCAATGATGACGATATTGTATTTTATAATATTGCAGATTACCGCCAGGAATTGTTGTTTCAAAAGAAGCACTTTGCCATACGCCGTGATCAGGAAACAAAGCACGATTTCGGGTATCGTGAGCCCAGGCTGCGGTAAGTTTGAAATTTTCAAAAATATGACCATTATTGCTTAAATATTGGCGATAGACGCTTGGAGTATTTTCAGTTTCACTAATATCATAACTGTCATAACCCACACCTAAACGAATACCGTCAAATTCATTAATGGGAATGCCAAATAAAATGCTGGTGCCGTAGGTATCAGCAGTGTAAGCGGCTAAGTTAGCCTGAAGCGCGTCTGTAGAACGATTGTAAAAATTGATAGTGCGGCTGATGCCATCAGGCGTCCAATAGGGATTGGTATAAGAGACGCTATAAACTCGACTAATATCGCTATTATTGAAAGCCGCAACCATATGGTTGCCGGTACCGAGAAAATTATCCTGATTAATACTGGCGCTTAGAATAACCCCTTGAGTTTGTCCATATCCAATACCCGCCATAAGACTCCCGGAGGGGCGCTCGGTAATATTAAAATTCACATCCATCACATCCGGCGTTCCCGCCATTGCCGGAGTTTGCATGGCAACCTCGTCGAAGAAGCCCAAGCGATCCAATCGCGTGCGGGAACGTTTGAGCTTACTGGTATCCACCATAGCCGCTTCCATTTGACGCATTTCCCGACGTAAGACGACATCCGCTGTCTTGGTATTGCCCAAGAAATTAATCCGATGAACGTAAACCCGTTTGCCTGGATCGATAAAAAAGGTCAAGGACACCTTGCGTGTATTTTTATCTAGTTCCGGAACGGGATTGACGTTGGCGAACGCATAACCCTCCTCGCCCAGACGATCAGTGATGGCGGTCGTGGCCTCGGTGACTTTGCGGCGAGAAAATATCTCACCCGCTTCCAGTTTTAACAGTTTGCGCAGTTTTTCCTCGTTCACCACCAAATTACCCGAGAGCTTGATATCTTTGAAGGTATAAATCTCTCCCTCGGTAAGATTGATGGTAATGTAGACATCCTTTTTATTGGGAGTAAGCGAAACCTGAGTGGAATCAATGGTAAAATTAAGATACCCCCGATCCATGTACCAGGAACGGAGTGTCTCTAAATCCGCTGCGAGTTTTGACTTAGAATATTGATCATTCTTAGTCAGCCACGACCACCAGCCTCCGGTATCAAGTTCCATTTGTTTTCGTAGCTCATTGTCAGTGAAGTCATGGTTACCAACCAGAGCGATGCGATGAATACGTGCGGCGAGACCTTCATTAATGGTAATGATGATTCTGACCCGATTGCGCTCTAGGGGCGTTACTGTGGTCTGAATTTTGATGCCATATTTTCCGTGGCCAAAATATTGCCGCCGCAGTTCCTGCTCCACACGCGTGAGCATAGAACGATCAAAAACCCGCCCCTCGGTCAGTCCGGTATCCTTAAGGGCGCTTTTAAGTTTATCGGTTTCAATTTCACGGTTTCCTGAGAATTCTACGCTCGCAATTGCTGGGCGTTCCACTACCGCCACCACTAGCTGCGCGTTTTCTCGTTCCAAACGTACATCCTGGAAAAATCCGGTCTTGAACAAGGATCGAATAGCGGCAGCGGAAGCAGTATTATCAACGCGATCCCCAACTTTGAGGGGCAAGTAATTAAATACGGTCCCGGGCGCGATGCGTTGCAGTCCCTCGATCCTGATGTCACCGATGGTGAATGGGTCACTCTCCGCCCATGCTGGAATCGCCACGAAAATGGCCAGCCAAAATAGCAGACATCGAACCTGTCTTTGCAGAACTCTATTCATGATGGTTGTCAAAAACCGAGTATTCGATTGAAATCATTAAATAGCGCAAGGCTCATCAAGCCAAGGAGAATCGCGGTGCCCAGCTTCTGTCCCCAGGTTGCGACCCATTCTGGAAGAGGAGCGCCGGTGATTAGTTCAATAAAGTAATACAGCAGATGTCCACCATCTAGGATCGGAATCGGAAGCAGGTTTATAACCCCAAGACTCAGGCTTATCAGACCAAGAAACGAAAGGAAAGAAGTGAAACCAATAATGATCGATTTTCCAGCCAGTTGGGCAATCGTTATCGGGCCTGAGATATTTTCGATAGATGCTTCACCGATAACCATCTTACCCAATAGTTGCAAAGTGAGAATCGACATTTCCCACACCTTAGTCAACGCCGCTCCCAAGGCATCTCCAGGTGAATAGCGTAATTCAGTGCGGAGACGTTCCCCGTATCCATCGGGGACGCGAACCGATACCCCAATATGTCCCACAGTTCCTCGAGGCCCGGATGGATCGGGTGCCACGGTCAAAATCCGATTACCCCCTGAGCGTTCCACTTCGACTTGAATGTCTACCCCAGGATGGGCACGTATATATTCCAACCATTGTTCCCAATATTCAATAGGTTGTTCGTTGATTCGCCGGATTCGGTCTCCCGGCGCGAAACCCGCCTTGAACGCAGGCCCGTTCGGCTCGACGCGATCTATTAGCGGTGGGAGGGAAGGATAACCCGGGCGCAATCCCAAATTGCGTAAAGCAGTGCCCGGTTCATTGAACATCGACTGTTCCAAATTTAGGATGCGGAAGTAACGCTTGTTTGAGGAATCCACAGTTTCCAGGCGAATCCCCTCTTGAGTAGTTAGAGACCCCTGTATCAAAGCGATGGTAACTGCTTCCCAGGTAGGGGTAGGACGTCCTGCCACACTCAGGATTTCTTCGCCTGCGGTGAAACCCGCTACCGCCGCCGGGGTTCCAGGAGTGATGGCACCCAACAGTGGGCGCAGGCCGGTAATCCCTACTACAAACATCAGCCAATAAGCAACCACTGCGAACAATAGATTCGCTAACGGACCAGCCACCACAATTGCCATGCGCTGACTAACTCCTTGGCGATTAAAGGCACGATGGCTCTCGCTAGGATCAACGGGCGCTTCCGTTTCATCCAGCATCGTTACATAGCCACCAAGAGGAAGAGCACCAATGGCATACTCGGTTTGGTCGGGACCGGAACGGCGTGACCACAGTGGAGTACCGAATCCTACCGAAAAACGCAATACCTTGACTCCCAGGCGACGCGCCACCCAGAAATGTCCAAATTCATGCACCGTCACCAATAAACCCAGGGTGACCAGAAAAGAACCAATGGAAAGTAATAGTTCGTTCATCCAAATTCGACGCGGAAACCCCTGTCTTTAAGCCATGGGGAGGAAGCGCCGTCCTTCTGTTTGTTGACTTTGAAATAAAAGTTGCCGTTTTTGCCCGACTGTCAGCCCATAAGCGGCTTGGTGACGGAGAGCCTTTCGGCCCTTGCTCTCAAGAGCGGTTATCCGACAGTGAATTTGGAAACAGCATTACAATTATTTCTTGACCAAGTAAGCGCATGATTTCGTGCTGCAATATCTGCTGCGAATACGTCTGCAAGATCATTCGCGTCTTGAATGGATATCGCAGTTAGTGTCGCCTCGACAACGCGTGCGATATCGGTAAAACGGATACGACGATCTAGAAAATTTCCGACGGCCACTTCATTGGCCGCATTCAGCACGGCGGGCGCAGTGCCACCCCTTCGCAATGCCTGATAAGCAAGATCCAGACAGGGAAAACGGACATGATCCACAGGCTCGAAGCATAGTGCCTTCATGGCACGAAAATCGAGACTAGACACTCCCGACTCAATACGTTGCGGCCACGCCAAAGCATGAGCAATCGGAACGCGCATATCGGGATTGCCAAGTTGGGCGAGAACGGAACAATCTTTGTACTCTACCATGGAGTGAATTACGCTCTGAGGATGGATTAACACTTCTATTCGATCCGGGGAGGTGTCGAATAACCAGCACGCTTCGATGACCTCTAATCCCTTATTCATCATGGTTGCGGAATCCACTGAAATTTTGCGGCCCATGACCCAATTCGGATGGGCAATGGCTTGCTCGGGAGTCACATTGGCAAGGTCATCCATCGGCCAGACGCGGAACGGTCCACCAGAAGCGGTAAGCAGTATCCGCCGCACTTCACCTTCAGTGAAACCAGAAGCACCATTGGGTAGACACTGAAAAACGGCATTATGCTCGCTATCGACAGGCAGGAGTTGCGCGCCATGGTTGCGTACCTCATCCATGAACAGTCTTCCGGCCATGACTAAGGATTCCTTGTTAGCAAGTAGCACACGTTTACCAGCCCGCACCGCTGCCAGGGTTGAACGTAGACCAGCGGCGCCAACAATGGCAGCCATGACCTGATCCACTTCGGGCAGCGCTACTACCGTAGCTAACCCTTCTTCCCCGGCCAGTACTGTCAAACCCGGAAGAAACTCGCGGGCACGTTGAACGAAACTCGCTGCTGCGTCTGGATCCGCCAGTGCCACGTAGCGTGGCTTGAATTGTCGGCATTGTGCCAGCAGGCGATCTACCGAGCACCGCGCGGCCAAGGCTACCACCTGAAAACGATCAGGATACCGCGCCAGTACATTAAGAGTACTGATTCCAATCGAACCCGTTGCGCCGAGAATCGTCACTCCTTGAATGCGTTTAAATTTGTCAGGTGCTACTTTTTTCGCATTCACACCATTAACCTTGACAGTAGGAGCCATCCGAGCACGAATACTGGAGCGGCTGCGGTCAGACTATCGATACGATCCAAAATTCCTCCATGGCCTGGTAGCAACACGCCACTATCCTTGGCACCCTGAGTACGTTTAACGACACTTTCCAGCAGGTCACCCAAAACCGAAGATAACAGGGTTATTACACACAATCCTATGAATCCAATCCATTGTCGGGTTTCTAGATCCAGCCACCACGCCCCTCCAACGGCTATTATCAGCGTCGCTACCCCTGCTCCCCACAACCCCTCCCAGGTTTTAGCCGGACTGACCTGTGGCGCTAGATGATAGCTTCCCCAACGTTTACCCGCAAAAAAAGCGGCAGTATCGGCTGCCCATACCAAAGCGAACAAAAAAAGGGTATAGCGAGGTCCATTCGTCATCTCAGAAAACCGGCCTCCGTGAAGCGCCACCAGGGAGGCCCAGGCTGGAATTAAGATCAAAAATCCGATAATGGCCTGAACAAGCCGCATCCGCCACCATGACGGAAGCGTTGGATAACGCGAAACGATTACTAATCCTAATCCCCACGCCACTACCGCGACAACAAGCAGGACAAAAAGTGCTTGTGCATTCTGAATTAATTTCCAGGTAGTAATAAGAGCTATCCCGGTTAACGTGATATAACCGTAACGAGGAAGTCCTATCAATATCGCCCATTCCCATGCCCCAAGCATTGTTATCATGCTTAATAACAACGCAAAAACCGCATTAGGCAAAATCAATATTCCTACTATTACCGGAGGAATAAGGACAAACGCGGTGGTAACGCGCTTGTAAAGGGATGATTTATTCATAAATATGAAAAATTCGATCCTTTCATAAATCCTCGGCGTGGAAACCCATCGATTCCGAAGGGTCGAAGGGGGAAACGCTACCTTGTTGTTAAACAGTACACTGATGGAGTGTTTTTTTAAGCGTAGCCATAACCGTTACTTTAAGTTTATATAAATTTGCAATACTTGTAGCTAATACCGACTTTCTTACCTTCTTTCTTACCTTTTCCTGAGCTGCCTCGATGAAGTAGGAACCGAACTCTGTTTATCATCAGATAATGGGATCTGTTTCGGAGAACGGTTCTTGACGCACCTGATCGTCGGTGCGTCCAAAGCGACGTTGGCGGGAAGAAAACCAATTTAGCGCATCCGTGAACGCCACCTCGTCAAAATCGGGCCAAAGGGTATCGGTAAAATACAATTCGGTATAGGCGAGTTGCCAAAGCAAAAAATTACTGATGCGTTGTTCCTTGCCGGTACGGATAAAAAGATCAGGCTCCGGTAGGTCTCCCAAACATACCTCGCGTCCAAAATAATCCGGAGTAATCGCAGCGGGATCGAGTTCACCTGCCGTTGCTTGTTCAGCTAGACGACGCGCGGTATCGGCGATATCCCAGCGTCCACCATAATTCGCTGCTATCGCAAGAACCAAGCCGGTATTAGTAGATGTGCGTTGTTCAGTGTGGAGAATTTGTTCTTGAAGCCGTTCAGGAAAAGCGGTGCGTGCACCAATAATTCGGACCTGAACATTGTTTTTGTGCAATTCTTGGACTTCGCCACGCAAGGTAGTTATGAATAGCTCCATGAGCAAACCTATTTCCTGTGAGGGGCGACGCCAATTTTCGCTACTAAAAGCAAATAGGGTGAGAACCTGAATTCCCCGTTGACGGCAAACGCGAACCATATCGCGCACCCGCCCCACACCGGCATGATGACCAGCAAAACGAGGTAAATGGCGACGCTTGGCCCAGCGTCCGTTCCCATCCATAATGATGGCAACATGACGAGGCAAGGATTCCAGCGTGGATACCGACATGTTTTTTTTTAAGGCTTGAAAATATAACGTCAAAAGAGTCGAACAATCTTTTGACGTTATCGGGCTAGTTCTTTTTCAGGACAGTTTTTAAATTTCCATCAAGTCTGCTTCCTTAGCAGCGAGGATTTTATCAATTTCGGTGATATTTTTATCCGTGAGTTTTTGGATTTCATCCTGAGCACGATGCTCCGCATCCTCGGAAATTTTATGATCCTTAAGCAGAATTTTTAATTCGTGATTAGCGTCTCGACGTACATTACGAATCGCTACTTTGGCACCTTCTCCTTCGTGGCGCACTATTTTAACCAGATCTCGACGTCGTTCCTCGGTCAATGGCGGCAAAGGCACGCGAATCACATTTCCCGTTGTAGTCGGATTAAGACCTAAATCAGAAGCACGAATAGCTTTTTCTACCACGGATACCATGCTTTTTTCCCAGGGAGCAACGGCAAGTGTCCGTGGATCGGATACCGTGATATTAGCTACTTGGTTGAGAGGCACCTCGTTTCCGTAATAAGGAGCGGTGATATGGTCAAGCAAACTCGGATGCGCACGCCCTGTGCGCAGCTTATCAAGCTCGTTGCGCAGCGCATCAATACTCTTCGCCATCCGCTGGATGGCAGCATTTTTTATGTCATCAATCATCAGTATCTCCGAGAAACTCCGTCCTGAAGGGCGGTGAGGAAAGAGGACGGTTTTCAAGTATGGCATAACCGCCTGTTAAAAATATCGATCTTTCCTGGCAGTCAGCGCAAGAGTCTAGTGATGGAGCCTTTCGGCACGCTCACCTCGCAAATGTTGCCCTATTCAATCATGGTGCCTTCTTCCGGATTAGTAACTGCCCGGTATAACGCGCCGGGTTTGTTCATGTTGAATACACGCACCGGTAGGCCGTGATCCCGACATAACACAATCGCCGTCAGATCCATTACTCCGAGCCGGCGTGCCAATACTTCGTCGTAACTCAAACGCGAGAAGCGTACCGCGCTCAGATCGTGTAATGGATCACGGTCATAGACCCCATCCACCTTGGTAGCCTTGAGCATCACTTCGGCACCAATTTCAATGGCACGAAGAGCCGCCGCCGAATCGGTGGTAAAAAACGGGTTACCGGTACCGGCAGCGCATACCACCACCTGTCCGGCAGCGAGATAACCGCGAGCTAATCGAGCATTGAAAGATTCACAAACCGTGGGTAATGGTAACGCCGACAACACTCGCGCCGGTAATCCATGGCGTTCAAACACATCTTGTAGCGCTAAGGCGTTCATTATCGTGGCAAGCATACCGAGTGAATCACCCGTGACCCGGGAAAAGCCAGATTTCACCAGTGCTGCGCCACGGAAAAGATTCCCCCCACCGACGACAATACCTACTTGAATTCCGTGCTGCACTAATTGCTGGATTTCAATAGCCATCCGATCCAGAACATCAGGATTAAGTCCTGATTCTTTTTCTTCGCCAGCGAGTGCTTCGCCACTTAACTTGAGCAGAACTACGCGATACAGGGGGGATTCCATGGCGCTGCTCAACCACCTTGGACTTGCGCCATCACTTCGGCGGCAAAGTCGACAGATTTTTTTTCGATACCCTCGCCGACCTCGTAGCGCACAAAACGTGTTATCGCTGCCTTGTGCGTAGCAAGCAGCTTACCAACCGTCATGTTTAAATCCTTGACGAAGGGTTGGCCAGTCAAAGCAACCTCATCCAAGAACTTGCGCACTCGACCTTCCACCATTTTTTCAATGATGGCTGGAGATTTGCCCTTACCACTCTCAACAGACATGGCGGTAAAAATTTCACGCTCCTTGGCCACCAATTCGGCGGGTACCAGGTCAGGGGAAACACACACCGGGCGACTCGCAGCGACATGCATGGCGATATCCTTGCCCAGTTCTACAGAACCACCAGTCATCTCCACTACTACCCCAATGCGTGTGCCGTGCAGATAGGTGGCGAAACGACCAGCATCACTGTCAAGAACTGTAAAACGACGCACTGCCATGTTTTCGCCAATCTTGGCTACCAATGCTTGACGCACTTGCTCCACGCTGGAACCATCTGAGCCTAGTGACAGATTCGATAACGCTTCGAGATTGGCAGGAGCGATTTCCAGAATTTTGTTGGCCACAGCCTCGACAAAACCCTGGAAGTCATCACCACGAGCCACGAAATCGGTTTCACAGTTGACTTCCACCATCACCGCACGCCGACCCCCGGCATCGACCTTGATGATCACTCTTCCTTCAGCAGCCACCCGACCAGCACGCTTATCAGCCTTGGCAAGACCTGCCTTGCGCATTGCTTCCACTGCGGCGTCGATATCGCCATTGGCCTCGGTCAGGGCTTTTTTGCACTCCATCATGCCGGAGCCGGTACGCTCGCGTAGCTCCTTCACCATGGCAGCAGTAATCTGCATGAAAATTCTCCATCCAATAAAATTAAAAAAATTTAGACGTAACCATATCTTAGGATATCAAAATAATCCACCGGATATCAGGTTTCTTCGGCAGCGACCCGCGCGGCTTCCTCCACCTCCACGAACTCCTCGCCCATCCCGGCACGACTATCAAGGACAGCATCGGCAGCGCCGTGGACATAGAGTTGAATAGCACGGATGGCGTCATCATTCCCTGGGATCACATATTCAATGCCTTTCAGGCTGTTGTTGGTATCGACTACCCCTACCACCGGAACGCCCAACTTATTAGCCTCGCTCACTGCGATTTTTTCGTGACCTACATCAATAACAAACAATGCGTCTGGAACTCCTGACATGTTTTTAATGCCGCCAAGACTGCGCTCCAGCTTTTCAAGATCGCGGCGTAGTCCTAGTATTTCTTTTTTGGAAAGACGTGCCGCACTTCCGTCCGCAAGCATTGCCTCAAGATCGCGCAACCGTTTGATCGACTGGCGGACGGTTTTGAAATTAGTCAGCATTCCACCCAGCCAGCGATGATTAACATAGGGCATTCCACAACGGGTTCCTTCATCCTTGATGCAGGCATTAGCCGCACTCTTGGTTCCAACAAACAGAATTGTTCCTTTGCGAGCGGCAATCTTTCCAATGAAATTCATCGCGTCTTGATAAAGGGGTAGTGACTGTTCCAAGTTGATGATATGAATCTTGTTACGCTCCCCAAAGATGTAGGGAGCCATCTTGGGATTCCAATAACGGGTCTGATGGCCGAAGTGAACACCGGCCTCCAACATTTGGCGCATGGAAACATTGGCCATGGATATAGTGCTCCAGAAAATGGGTTATGGACCTCCACGCACCCCAACCATCAACCTGTCGCCAGGCACCCGGACGGTCGTGACGATGCGTGTGTGGAATATTTGCCAGCAAGGGCGGCGCTTTATAACATAACATTCTCCACAGAACAAATCCGGCTTGCGTCTGGATTTTTCTGCCTAACCAATAAATAATTTATAATCATAAAATTACGGAGAATCCAAAGCGTATGCCGATTATTATCAAAGGGCCAGCGGAAATCGAAAAAATGCGTATCGCCTGCCGCCTAGCGGTTGATGTATTGCAAATGATCGAACCCTACGTTAAGGCCGGGATAACTACTGGCGAGTTAGACAAAATTTGCCATGACTACATCGTAAATGTTCAGCACGCTATTCCTGCGCCACTTTACTATCGTGGTTTTCCGCGTTCTATTTGCACCTCAGTCAACCATCAAGTCTGCCATGGAATTCCCGGCGAGCGCATTCTCAAAAATGGCGACATCATCAATATTGATATCACTGTCATCAAGAATGGCTGGCACGGGGATACCAGCAAAATGTTTTTCATCGGCGAGCCGAATGTCGCAGCCCGACGGATTACGCGGATTAGTTACGAATGTCTATGCATCGGCATCATGGCGGCACGTCCGGGCCAGCACCTGGGAGACATCGGCTACGCCATCCAATCTCACGCCGAACGTCATGGTTGCTCGGTGGTACGCGACTATTGCGGTCATGGCATTGGTCAGGCGTTTCACGAA
The DNA here is from genome assembly GCA_963575715.1 of Gammaproteobacteria bacterium. Taxonomy (NCBI): domain Bacteria; kingdom Pseudomonadati; phylum Pseudomonadota; class Gammaproteobacteria; species Gammaproteobacteria bacterium. The sequence goes on from CAUYTW010000302.1 coordinate 21,823, forward strand.
GACCCTCAGGTTTTGCATTACGGCGAACCCGGCAAAGGAGAGATGCTGGTCCCTGGAATGACTTTTACTCTCGAACCCATGATCAACCTGGGCAAGGCGGCGGTGAAACTAATGCCGGACAAATGGACAGTAATTACCAAGGATCGTAGTCTTTCAGCGCAATGGGAGCACACATTGTTGGTTACCGAACAGGGTACAGAAATCCTGACAATTTTCCCCGGAGAAGAATCAATTTTTACGTAAACAACATTATGAGAATATGGGATATTAATCCAGGCTATCTAAACCGTCAAAGTTTGCTTGGGGAGCACCGCGAGCTACATGGAATTATTTCGATTATTGCAAATGGCAAATACGGCTATTCTCGACATCCAGAAACAATACGCTGGATTGGCCATGATTGGGCGCTCGCTAAACGCCACAAGCAATTAGCGTGTGAAATGGCGTTAAGGAAATTTACCGATAAATCCCCTGTAATTTCGTGCGAAAATGACGGAACTTGGCCAACGACCTATATTGATGAACCAGATCGACAATTTCAATTACTCAAGGAAAAATACATCTATAAGGAAAAAGGGAGAATATCACTTCCGAAAAATGAGCAGCAGCTTTGGAGTCAGCATAAATATTCTGTCCTTGCTCGTGATCCGAATATATATAAGGACATTGGCCGTCATGTTTCAGTCATTAAGGGTGACTTCCCAGAATTGGCTTTATTGCTCGTAGAGCTATTACGCTGTCCACCAACGGAAGGTGGAATTAGAAATGCAATTCAACATATGTGGGGTTATGTAGCAGACATTCCAGGATCGAAAAATTTTGAGATTCATTCCTGCTCTTTGCATAGATTGCTGATGGAAACACAAAAAATGGCAATTGTAACAAATGAGCCATATATAACTGGCTCAACGGCATTAAGTGAATTGATGTCTTGGCTGCCGGACATAGTGCCTGTTAACACTAAATTAGGAGTTACGCAGTTGAAAATTGAAAATTTAAGTCATTCTGCGCCCAGCGAAGCGGAGTCGCAGAATCCATCTACATAGATTCTGCGACTCCGGTCGCTA
>CAUYTW010000303.1 GCA_963575715.1 Gammaproteobacteria bacterium
CCCTCTCCCAAAGGGAGAGGGGAGAAAGGCAAATAGGTAGCAACTTGAGTTATTTTAATGCGCTTCGTCCCAATTACATCCGACGCCCACGTCCACTTCTAGAGGGACAGCAAGTTGTGCCGCATTTTCCATGATTGTCCGTACTTGCCCGCTGACGGTTTCCACTGCATCCTCGGCGACCTCGAATATTAATTCGTCATGAACTTGTAATATCAGACGGGCGCGGATTTTCGTTGTTTCCAGCCAATGATCCATTTGAATCATCGCGCGTTTAATGATGTCGGCAGCGGTGCCTTGCATCGGCGCGTTGATAGCGGCGCGTTCAGCGTATTCTCGACGCTGGCGATTACCGGAGTTTATTTCAGGCAAATATAATCGTCGTCCAAGGAGCGTTTCAACAAAACCTTGTTTCCGGCCAATCGCGCGAATATCGTCCATGAAACTCCGTACCTGGGAATATCTCGAAAAATAAAGATCGACGTAGCGTTGTGCAGTGCTGCGATCAATGCTGAGTTGTCGCGCTAATCCAAAAGCGGACATGCCATAAAGAAGACCAAAATTAATTGCCTTGGCCGCGCGGCGTTGCTCGTCGGTGACTTGTGCTAGCGGCACGCTGAACACCTCGGCGGCGGTGGTGCGGTGAATATCGCGCCCTTGAATGAAGGCCGCCACCAATCCGGGATCGCGGGAAAGATGCGCCATGATGCGTAGTTCAATTTGTGAATAATCCGCCGCAACCAGTCGATAGCCAGATGGCGCGATAAAGGCAGCGCGGATGCGTCGCCCTTCGGAGGCGCGGATCGGGATATTCTGGAGGTTGGGATCGGACGACGACAGGCGTCCGGTGGCCGCGACCGCCTGATGAAAATTGGTGTGGACACGCCCGGTGATCGGGTTGATCTGTTCCGGCAGGCGTTCGGTGTACGTCGAGCGCAATTTGGCGAGTCCACGATGGGCAAGGAGCAACCGTGGCAATTCGTGATCCATGGCAAGTTGTTCCAACACCGCTTCGGCGGTCGAGGGTTTTTTCCCCTTGGTGTGTTCCAGGACTGGCAAGCCCATCCGGTTGAAGAGAATTTCCTGAATTTGATTGGGTGAGGCGAGGTTGAAAACACCTCCCGCTAGGCGATGGCAGTTCTGTTCCAATTCCAGAAGTCGCCCCGCCAGCTCGCGCGACTGCGCCCGGAGTGCAGAGCTGTCGATCAGCACACCGTGGCGTTCCATGCGCGCCAGCACTGGAATGAGCGGAATTTCAAGCGTTGCATAAAGATCACGCTCGCGTTGTCTGGCCTCCAGACGCGGCCAAAAATGACGATGCAGGCGCAGGGTGATATCGGCATCCTCGGCAGCGTATTCGGCGGCTGATTCCACTGGAACCTGGTCGAAGGAAATTTGCTTGACGCCCTTGCCGGCGACCTCTGCGTAATGGATCGTGCGTTCACCCAAGAATTTCAGCGCCAGCGAGTCGAGGTCATGCCGGGTCGCCGCACTATCAAGGACATAAGATTCGAGCATTGAATCGTGGCGAATGCCTGCTAGTTGAATCCCGTGATTGGCAAGCACGTTCAGGTCATACTTGAGATTATGTCCAACTTTGGAATAGCGCGGATTTTCGAGCACCGGTCCAAGTCGAGCGAGAACTTGGTCACGGTCAAGCTGGGGCGGGGAATTGAAGTCAACATGAGCAAGCGGTATATAGGCGGCCTCGCCCGGCTCCACGGCGAAGGAAACGCCGACAATCTGCGCTCGGAGGTAATCGAGATCGGTGGTTTCCGTATCAAATGCAAAAAGAGCGGCGGCCTTGAGGCGTTCGATCCAGGCGTCGAGCACCGCCAGGGTCCAGATTGTCTGATAATTACGTGGCAACCGGGGCGAATGGTTCGGGAGCGAGAAGGAATCTGACTTGAGCAACTCATTCAGCCATGAGTGAAATTCCAGATGAAAAAACAACTCTTTGAGTTTAGCGTCATCTGGTGGTTGAACGTGAAGATCCGTCAGGTCAATTGGCAGCGCCAGATCACGCCGGACGGTGACCAGTTGCCGCGCCAGGGGAAGTTGTGGCAGGGCCGCGCGCAAATTTTCACCGATCCTACCGCTGACCTCGGCGGCGCGCGCAACGAGTGCGTCCAGAGAACCATACTTCATCAGCCACTTAGCAGCAGTCTTCGGCCCTGCTCCCGGCACGCCGGGGATATTGTCCACGGCATCTCCCATCAAGGCGAGATAATCGACAATTTGTTCGGGGGGCACGCCGAACTTTGCGATGACACCGGCGCGATCCAGGGTTGCGTTCTTCATGGTATCCAGCAGTGTGACATGTTCATTCACCAGTTGAGCGAAATCCTTGTCGCCGGTCACGATCAGCGTGGCTAATCCTTGTTCTGCGGCGCGGGTGGCGAGCGTAGCGATAACGTCGTCCGCTTCCACCCCTTTCATCATGATCAAGGGCAAACCCATGGCGCGCACCAGATTATGAAGAGGCTTGATTTGGGCGATCAGGTCTTCGGCGAGCAGGGCGGGACGGTTGGCCTTGTAGGCTGGATACAGATCATCGCGGAAGGTTGGACCCGGCGCGTCGAAAACTACCGCTACCTGCGTGGGCCGATATTCGGTGAGGAGTTTGCGCAGCATGTTGACTACGCCAAAAATCGCGCCGGTGGGTTCGCCACGAGAAGTCGTCAAAGGTGGCAAGGCGTGAAAGGCGCGAAATAGGTAGGATGAGCCATCAATCAGGATGAGGGGCGTGGTGGAGCTGGCGCGCAATGCGGGTGATATTGACGAAATCATGATTTATGGCTATGGGATGGCGCTGGCGCATGGAGTGGTCAGAAAGTGATAGGATACCTGAAATTTATGGAAAACAAAAAAAACTAGTCCATCAATCATGGTACTGGAAAATCAATATCATCATCAGTTTTTTATAACAAAAAACAATATTTATTTTTTAGCTAAAATGTGCTGTGCAAATTTCAAAAAACTTCGATTGGTTACATCGAATTCATACTTTAATTTCAGGAGATATTGTTCGTGTTTTATTCTCTGTTCATCTTTCCGATTGAAAGTATATTAACCATCATCTATGCAATATTGAATAATATTTTTCTTGTTGACGGTATTTCCATTATTGGTCTTAGTTTCGCGGTAACGATGCTTTCACTACCTTTATATAATAGGGCTGAACAGTGGCAGAATATTGAACGTAATATCCAGAAACGCTTCAAAAAGAAATTAGACGATATCCGTGCGGTGTTTCATGGCGATGAACGATACATGATCATTCGGACATTTTATCGACAAAACCATTATCATCCTATTTATGCGCTACGTTCAGTTCTAGGATTAGCAATCCAAATTCCTTTCTTTATTGCTAGTTACCATTATCTTGGTCATCACGGCGGGCTTACTGAAAAATCTTTTTATTTTATTCAGAATTTAGGAAAACCTGATGAACTTTTGCGAATAGGCACGCTCACTATCAATGTTTTACCTTTTGTGATGACGGCTATTAATGTACTTGCTACTTGGGTGTACTCGGACAAACTGGAACATCGAGAGAAAGTTCAACTTTGGATTATGGCACTACTATTCCTCGTGCTGCTTTATACTTCACCAGCCGGAATGGTCCTTTACTGGACAATGAACAATATTTTTTCTCTGGTGAAAAATATTATTTATAAGACGAGTAATCCTGTCCTCGCATTCAAAAAAACCATGTTATGGTTTTCCTTCTTGGTATTTGTTTATACATTACTTCCATGGTTTTCCGTTTCTATCCAATGGTTGGGATACGAAACTGTAGTACCAACTGCTGATCACATTTTATGGATGAATTTAATTTTTGGTGTAGTTTTTATTTTCCAACTATTACTGCCGTTTCTTTTTAAAATAGTGAAGAAAATACACAAATTTCTCGTAGCATTCGATGAAAATAAAACAGCAAAAAATAATATTTTCTATTTTTCCTGCATGACACTTTTTGTAATATGCGGGTTGGTCATACCATCATCCCTTATTAGTACATCACCGCAAGAATTTTCCGAGCTGCTTGCTGATGGCGAATCACCAGTTATTTTTATTAACAATACGCTATTACAGTCGTACGGAATTTTTCTATTTTACCCGTTGGCTATTTTTTATTTATTTGGTAACGAAACTAAATTTTATCTTACCTTGTTCATGTTAAGTAGCTCATTATTTGCGATTATTAATTTTTATATTTTTCCAGGAAGTCATGGCAATATAAATATTATGCTGGATTTTGATTATCCTGAGCTTTTAATTCCAGCAAAAATGGTTGTGGCAGCCAATTTAAGTTTATTATTGACGACTGTTGTTTTAACCATCTTATTATTAAGAAAAAAGCATTATAAATTTTTTCAATATTCATTTTCCATTTTTCTGTTAGCCGCAATAACCGTTGCGATCCATAATATAATCAAAATCAATCAATCTCATAATGAATATACTAAATCTCTTGTGAATAACAAAAAAACTATTGAAGTTGGGGAAAACGGCATTCTCCCGGTCTTCACCTTAAGTAAAAATAAAAAAAATGTAATAATTGTTATGCTCGACCGGGCAATTAATGCTTATTTTGGAGAAATACTTAACTATTATCCAAAAATTAAAGAAAGTATGAATGGTTTTGTCTATTATCCCAATACCGCTTCTTATAGCGGACACACACTTATGGGAGCACCACCTCTTTATGGCGGTTATGAGTATACCCCTCAGGCATTAAACCAACGTGCTGAAATACCATTGGTGAAAAAACATAATGAAGCACTGCTGGTTATGCCGCGAATTTTTTCAAATGCTGGATACACAACTATGTGTACCGATATGAGTTATGCAAACTACCAATGGACTCCTGACAATAGTATTTTTGCAGCTTACGGCATTGGCTCCGCCTTGCTTGCTGGCACTTATACCAACCAGTGGATCAAGTTGCATCAGGATCGCTTACCAGCATGGTTAAATGTCGGAGTGAAAGACAAACAAAAAAGTTTCTTAGAAAAAAAACTTTTTTCATTTAGTCTTTTTCGTATAATGCCCGTCATGACGAGACCGTTTATTTATGATGACGGCGCGTGGCTGGATAAAACATTTTTCTACGAGAAACGGATGCAATGGTTTTTTACAAATATTATCCCTCATTATTCAGTTCTTGATTTATTGCCACAGCTTTGCAGGTATGATGGAAAGAAAGAGTCATTCATGATTTTAGTTAATGACACGACCCATAATCCAGCTTACACGAACGGATCAGATTTTATATCGACAATTCGGAATGAGGGAAATTATCGTAATGATTATGTATTGCCGTTTGATGATGAAGATTCATTAAGTCATTTTTTTGCCAACCTGACTGCCATCAAAGCATTGTGTGCCTGGTTCGATAAATTAAAAGAAGAAAATGTCTATGAAAATAGCAAAATCATCATTGTATCCGATCATGGCTATCAGGTGACCGTTCCCGGATTTCAGTCATTCTCAAATGATACTGCGATGAATCGAAATTATGCCTTTTATAATCCATTGCTGCTGGTCAAAGATTTCGATGCTTCTGGGGACATCAAAATATCCGACGATTTCATGACCAACGCGGACGTACCATCAATTGCGGTGTCGCATCTACCACACGATAAAAGAGTGAATCCTTTTACCAACAATACTCTGGATGTAAATAGTAAAGCAAACGGCATCAATATCGTTGCATCGCATAAATGGCAAATCAGTGACCACGGAGAATATATCTTCAATTTTAATGAAAGTGACATAGTGCATGTTAAAGATAACATCTTCGTAAAAGAAAACTGGAGCGGAACGGTAAGCGCTGAAGAGTGAAATAAAAATAGCTTTTCTGCTAAAAAAATATAGGTGCTTGCGCGAGGATTTCACGAATCTGTGTCGGGGCGACCCAGTACCCTTCGGGTGGAAATGCGGGCGTTGCGGGACGCGAGGCGTTGTCCGGCACGTAGATCCGCACGCCAATACCGATTGCCTTTAACGCGGCAACAAGCTGCGCGCGTGACTCATCCCAATATTGAAATACAAGAATCGCGCTACTGATAACCGCCGCGTGTGCGGTAACGGTACGCACGAGTTGTTGAAAAGTTTCAGGTGCGCAGGGCTTTACGCCGGCCAAAATACTGAGCAAAGTTTCCGTATTTCCAAGACCGCGACCAACGGTAATGGTTTTGACCGCTCCCGACCCGGAAGCGGAGCCTACGGTGGATTGACTAAATTCTACGGCGACAAAAAGAAGATCAAGGAGGGTGTCAGCATCAGGTTGAGCTACTGCGAACGATGCGGCGATGGATATCGTTGCTTCAAACGCTTCATCATTCCTTGCGGCGGTCGCAGTATCGAGAACGAGAGCGTGACGCGCGAAATATTCCTCCTGGTATTCCTTCACCACCGGGCGTCCGGTACGTGCCCAGCTTCTCCAGTGGATGGCGCGGATCGGATCTCCCGGTCGATAATCTCGCAGTGACCGAAATTCCTCTGAATCACCAACATGGGACGCTTGAGAAATGCCACCCCGCTGATACAGGCGTTTTCCACTGAAAGTTGGCCAACGCACCGAATAAATCCGTGGAAGAACAACCAGGGATTCTTCAGCGGGTAGATCACAAATTGCCCGCCATAGTCCAAGTGGATCGTTTCGCGTAATGCCAAAATATTCAAAGATTGCGATGCCACGGTGTCGTGGTTGTAATTCGAGTTCAATGTTGGTGGATTGGCCTGATCGAAGCGTTGGAATCGACACCGTTTTAATCTCGACCGCCCGTAAATCCCGCAACCACTCTACCCAATCTGGATAACCAATTATTCGATCAAACCGATTCGATGCTCGAGTCATATTTCCTGAATGGCGGCGACTAATAAATTCGACGGCGGTAGGATACTGTTGGCGCAGACGTTCTTCTAGCGTAAATCCGGCCAACAAATAAGACGAGGTATTTTTGATGGAAATGGTGTAACGCACTGGTGTTCCCACAGTGACGAATTTTGGTAACCATCGCGTCAATTCGAGTTTTGGGCGGATTCTGCCGCGTGCAATAAAGCCCACCATCAGTAAACTAAACGCGACCGAAAATAGGACATATGCGAGTGAAACGCGGGTATCAACACCAAAGCCTGCTGCCGCGATCATGGTTCCTACGATCAGGGCTCCTGCATGAGTAAGCCGTCGAGAGAACCAATGCGAGATAGTGGTAACCCGGCGGAATGCAGAAAGCAGTGATTGCGTTGCTTTTATGCTAATTTGCTGACGGTCCATTCATAGATCTTTAGCGTGGAAACCCCTCGATCCCGAAGGGTCGAGCGGTTCTTGACTAATAACGTTCAAATTGAACTTCAAACCGAAAGGTAATAGTAGATACCGAATTACGTTTTCCTTGTTCGTCTCTGGGCCAGCTTATTGCTGGTTCAATTTCATAAAAAAACCAACCACGATAAATATTATGACGAAATCGAGTATTTATGGTTACGCTATCGAATGTGGCAGGTTGAGTATAGCCCCAGGCGCCTATATTGAAAGAAATAGCCTTGCGTTCATTGATTTGATGTAAAAGAGAAAGCTCCGATCCTAGATCAACGCCACGACTGAGTTCTGAAATAGTTGCATGATTACTCCAACGCAACAAATTTTCTTTTGTCAGTTGATGTTCTAAATCGATATGTGAAGTTTCACCAAAGCCATCAATATTTTTCCAATAAACGGTTTCAGTAAATCGCGCTAATGATTTTTCACTCAGCGGCTGAGTATGACGATATCTCCCCTTGACAAAGGGTTTTAATGGCGTACCAGCACGTACTCCGCCGCTGAGACTAAAATGCGAGAGAACCCCCTCACTAAAATTGTAGCGTAATCCTAAATTAAGGCGATTGCGTTGGCTGATGCTGGTATCTGCGGAATTCGTGGTAAAACTGGATTTTGGATTATCGGTAAGCATGGAAATCGTATCATCCTCATCCTCACGAAATAACAATAAATGTAGCCGTTTATTTAGGTTGGGCAATTCGATTTTTGCGGAAAGTTGGCTGCGTATCGCAGAACCATCCCGATTGGCGAAAGAAAATTCATTGCGCCAGCGCACGAAACTTCCCGCGCCGCGTTCCTCGTCGCTACGTTCGTTGGAAAAAAAGTTATCGAACCAAGCCGCTGGTTCACAAAATTTTTTGCTAAGGTAAGCATGACTTTGGTCATACCAGGTTTTTGGAATTTCCTTAATACTGTCGCCGATGCAGGAATTGGAATCCGCACTGGCATCCATGCGCCATGAATCCAAAAGAATAAAAATGAAACAGAGACTATAACGGTTTAGGGAATAATGAAATAAGCGCGTTAAGATATTAACCATGTTAATACTAGAATGATTTTTCATAGATCTTTGGCGTGGAAACCACTCGATCCCGAAGGGTCGAGGGGTTCTTGACTATATTGAATTGACGAGCATTGAAGGACTCCAAGGATGGAGGACGACCCCGCAGCCCGGTTGCGTAGAGAAACGGAGCAGAGGGCGCCACGGCAGTGTGCTCGGTGGTTTCGCCGTTGAATTCGCGATAGTCTGAGGTCATGGCTAGGGTAGGGGTTGTGTTAAGAAGACCCGGAAGATCACGTAAAACCCGCCGGGCGGTTGTCAACGTAAAGTTGCTACGGGCGGTAGGCCCGGACGTTATGCGCGTGGAGCGGTACAAGCCACCGAGGCTCGATTTAGCACAAGCTAGTCGATGACCGAGGACCGCTGTGAATCGCGAATTCTCTGGACTGATGAGCCGAGGATGGACCGAGGTAAAATCAGTCACGGCGAAACTCCAAAGCGAATCCCTTGCCTTGAAAAAAAGAGCGGGCGTCCCGTTACCGAGACGCCCGCTAATTTGGACAACCATGGATCAACTTATCCAATGATTGCATTAAACGTCTGGCTGGGCCGCATGACCGCTGCGACTTTTGCCGGATCTCCATGGTAGTAACCGCCGAGGTCGGAGGGTTTTCCTTGGACAGCGGAAAATTCCGCGATGATTTTAGCTTCGTTATTTTCAAGCTGCTGTGCAATGGGGGTGAAATACTGATTGAGCGCCGGATCATCATTTTGCGCCGCGAGGGCTTGCGCCCAATACAACGCGATGTAGAAATGGCTGCCGCGATTATCGAGTTCCCCTACCTGACGACCTGGCGATTTATTGTGATCTAGCAATTTGCCGACTGCTTGATCGAGAGTCGTCGCCAATATTGCCGCCTGGGGATTGTTGCGAGTTACGCTCAAGTGCTCGAATGAAGCACCAAGGGCGCAGAATTCACCCAGTGAATCCCACCGCAAAAATCCTTCCTCCATCAACTGCTGGACATGCTTAGGCGCGGAACCACCTGCACCAGTCTCGAAAAGACCACCGCCATTCATCAGCGGAACGATGGACAGCATTTTGGCGCTTGTTCCTACTTCAAGAATGGGGAAAAGATCGGTGAGATAGTCGCGGAGCACGTTGCCAGTGCAGGAGATGGTGTCTAGCCCTTGACGGATGCGTTCCAGCGACAGACGCACCGCCTCTTCAGGAGATAAAACACGAATATCAAGGCCGTTGGTATCGTGATTTTTTAGATAACGCTCGACTTTTTCAATGAGTTGGGCGTCGTGGGGGCGGGTTTTATCTAGCCAAAAGACGGCGGGAGTCGCGGACAGGCGCGCGCGAGTGACTGCGAGTTTCACCCAATCCTGAATAGCGGCATCGCGGGTCTGGCACATGCGCCAGATATCGCCAGTTGCGACGGAATGCTGATGGATCACGTTGCCCGCGTCGTCAACGACCCGGATCGCGCCATCGCCAGATGCCTTGAAAGTGAAGGGATGTGAGCCGTATTCCTCAGCTTTTTGCGCCATCAGGCCGACGTTAGGAACCGTACCCATCACTGCGGGATTAAGCGCGCCATTCTTAATGCAATCCTTAATAGTTTCATCGTAGACCCCAGAATAACAATGGTCAGGAATGACCGCCTTGGTGTCGCAAGGCTTGCCGTCTGGTCCCCAGCCAATGCCACCGGCGCGAATCATGGCGGGCATCGAAGCGTCAATGATGATGTCACTCGGAACATGCAGGTTAGTGATACCACGGTCAGAGTTGACCATATAAAGCGCGGGCTGATTTTCCATGCAAATCTTGATATCCGCCTCGATGGCGGATTTTTGATCTGCCGGCAGTGATTGAATTTTAGCGAGCAAATCGCCCAGACCATTGTTGGGATCGACTTTGGCATCAGCCAGTGCCTTAGCGTGCTTGATAAAAACATCCGCGAAGAAGACGGAAACAGCGTGGCCAAAAATGATGGGATCAGATACCTTCATCATGGTGGCTTTCAAATGCAAGGAAAATAGCACTCCCCTGGCCTTGGCGTCGGCAATCTGCTCCTTGAGAAAAACGCGCAGTGCCTTGACATTCATCACCGTGCCGTCCACCACGTCGCCCGTTTTAAGGGAAATCTTCTTTAGTTCCTTGATTGCGCCATTATTATCGACAAATTCGATACGCCCCTCGCCAGCTGCGGTAGCAGAAATTGTCGTGGATTGCTCGTTGGAGCGGAAATCACCACTACTCATCGTAGCAACGTGAGTTTTGGAATCTGGACGCCATTTACCCATTGAATGGGGATTTTTCTTGGCGTATTCCTTGACCGCAAGTGGCGCACGACGGTCGGAATTACCCTCGCGCAAAACCGGATTCACCGCGCTACCCTTAACTTTGTCGTAGCGTGACTTGATGTCACGTTCCGCGTCAGTTTTAGGATCGGTAGGATAGGAGGGTAAATGATAACCTTGACTTTGCAATTCCTTGATGGCTGCGTCCAACTGAGGTTGCGAGGCACTAATATTGGGCAATTTGATGACATTCGCCTCGGGGCGGACGACCAATCCACCGAGTTCTGCTAAATCATCGGGCTGTTGTTGCGCTTCCGTGAGAAATTCTGGAAAGCTGGCGATAATTCTTCCGGCCAAGGAGATATCCTTGGTTCCCACCGTAATACCAGCAGGACGAGTAAAGGCTTGAATAATCGGCAAAAAAGAACCGCTTGCCAATTGTGGTGCTTCGTCCACTTTGGTGTAAATAATGTCAAGCATGTGTTTTTACTCCTGATTGATAGTGCATCACCAACTAAATATAAATAACTACCTTTTTATTTTATGATAGTATCAAAATATTAATGAATCATGCCGTTTTTTTCGATAACGCCGCTTTTCTCGAAATTGTCCACGTAGTTTTTGGAAATCCGTAACCCCGAACCCGTTAGTTCAAGGACACGCTGTATGGCAGCGACTTTATTTCCCATCATCACTAGATGTTTTATTTCGTCCTCAATATTTTTTGGCAGATGAATGGTTTGCGTCTTTTCGTCATAGGGGAAAGGCGGTCGGGAACGCTCTATATTCTGCATTTCGTAACCATTTGGTTGGTTTAATGGCTATCGGCAATATACTGAAATAGCCATGTCATTTAATTGAAATATACTCAAATAATTTTTTAGATAATCCGCGAAGCAGATGCCTCGCGGAATTTTTAACCACTAAATGTGAGATGCCTTGAATTGCGCCATGGCACCACCAGCTTTGAGCACGGAAATATCTTTGGACTCGAAGGCGGGAACCAACGGAATTTTTTCGCCGTTGACTTCCAGGAACAAGTCACCCTCAAGGTTGGATACATCAATTGCCACTCGATCTCCTTGCTTGACTTTCTTGTAATCGGTCATGTTGCGGAAACTGAGCGGAACAATCCCGAAATTGACCAGATTGGCGACATGAATGCGTGCAAATTGTGCCACTACCACGGCGCGCACTCCGAGCCAACGCGGACACAACGCAGCGTGCTCGCGGGAGCTGCCCTGACCGTAATTTTCGCGGCCAACGAGAATCCCGTGGCCACCTGCGTCACGGTGGGCAACCGCACGTTTGGAGAAGCTGGGGTCAATTTGATTGAAGGTCGCCTGCATCGCGTATTCCTTGACGTTGGAACGCAGCGGCAGATAAACCCCAGCAGGCTGGATATCGTCAGTGCTGATATTATCGCCGAGCTTAAGCAACACCTCACCTGCGAGACGCACAGGCAACGGCTCGAAATCGGGCAGCGCCATGATGTTGGGTCCACGAATGATCGTGACTCGCTCCGCTTCCTCCTGGGACGGTGGCATCACGAAAGAGGCGGTGTCATCCACTTGCGGGGCTGGGGTAATCGTGGCCTTGCGATCCGGCAGGCTAATTGTGCCGGTCAAAGCACTCGCCGCCGCGATCAGTGGGCTAACCAGATGCACTTCAGCGTCGGGAGTGCCCGAGCGCTTGGGGAAGTTACGATTAAAGGTGCGCAGGCTAATTCCCTTGCTGATTGGGGAACCGCCTTGGCCGATACATGCGCCACAGCCGTTTTCCATCACGCGCACCCCAGACCGCCACAGCGAAGTCATGTAACCGGCATTCGCTAGTTGCATGGCGACGGCACGCGAACCCGGATAAAGCATGGTATCCACCGCCACGCGTCTGCCTTTAAGTAGTTCGGCAAAGCTTGCGATATTCTCGAAGGAACTATTGGTGCAACTGCCGACGCAAACTTGATGCACGCGGGTTCCAAGATGATTCGCCACTCGATCCACTTTATCTGGAGAAGGATATAGGGCAATCAACGGCTCCAGCGTTGACAGATCGATCTCGGTGGTACTCGCGTATAGCGCGTCATCGTCCGCAGCCAGTGGTTGATAATCGCCACCACGACCACGACTTACGAGGTATTCTCGGGTGCGTTCATCGCTTGGAAAAATCGAGGTGGAGGCACCCATCTCGGCGCCCATGTTGGTGATGGTGGCGCGCTCCGGCACGCTGAGAGTCGCCACGCCCGGCCCGGCATACTCGAAAATTTTACCCTTGCCACCCTTGACTCCAAAAATAGAGAGCATCTTCAAAATCACGTCCATTGCCATGACGCCCTCTGGCAGGCTGCCAACGAGGTTAATCCGCGCTACTAGTGGCATGGGTATCTGATACTCGCCAGTCGCCATGGCCAGCGCTACGTCATACCCACCCGCACCAAAATAAATCGCACCCATGCCGCCGGCGTTGACCGTATGACTATCAGCGCCAAGCCCTGTCATGCCAGGTTTGACAAAATTTTCAATATTGAGGAAGTGACAGATGCCAGTCCCAGGCGGGGAGAAAATAATTCCGAGCTTCTGAGACACAGTACGTAGATATTCATGGTCATCGGGGTTACGGAAGCCCGATTGCATCATGCTATGGTCAACGAAGTTGACCGACAATGGCTTAACACGCTTCACGCCCATTGCTTCGAGTTGCAGCATGGCCATGGTTCCAGTGGCGTCCTGGGTAAAGGCCTCGTCAATCCGAATTGTCACGACCTCTCCCGCCGGTGGCAATTCGCCTTCACCGACCAGGTGCGCGGCAAATATTTTTTCTGTCAAATTCATCAGTATCTCCAAGAAACCTCGCCCTTTAGGGCGAAGAGGAAAGGAGACGGTTTTGCAACCGTCCAAATGCCGGTCTTTCCCGGCGATTAGCCCTTACGCGCCTGGTGACGCACACCTTGCGGTGTGGCTCCCCTCGCCAATGTTGCAACACAGCTTCGGTTCCATTTCCGGAACCTTGCAGCAGACCGTTTCGTCCTACCCCCGAGTTTGTCTGCATCTGCCGCTTGCAGTGCTTGGAATTACCTGTCTGCCGACAAGCATGAGGAAGCGCCTCAAGGTGAGTTTTTTTACTTCGTTGCAACGTCGCCCGATTGCTCGGATTTAGGCTGGTCAATCTCGCAGCTTGTTAATTTAATTTCACAAGCCTCGCCCTTTCGAGCAGGGTGATTGACGCAGTACGCTCTCCAAAATATCTCTAAAATTATGGAATAGGAAAAAAGTATCGATAATTATCGATATCTTCCCATTCAAGTCTAAAGGTTATAAAATGTTTATTAAAATAATAAACAATAGACAATAATCTATTTTTCAAAGATTGAAATATTATCATAAACCTATCATATAGAATGATCTATAAGTTTTTATTATAAACAGGATTAATAACGAGCTTTATTAATTATATGATTATTAAGTAATTATTTAATTTTCTTTTGACAAAGAATAATTGAACATTATTTTGTGGAATGATTTAATTAGTTTAGTTTTTTTATAACAAATAAAATAATATATAAAAATCAATCTATTATTGTATATCTAACAACAATTTTGACCAATAATTATTTATGGTTTTAGTATGTTGATTTTAGTTATAAAAAGAGGTTAGATAAGTCAACTACCCCTTGACCTTACGGGATCGAGATGCTTGAAAGGTAGTTTTTTCAAAGCCAAAAATTGATTAGTCTCAGTATCTATGCAAATAGGTACTACGTTCAATACCTTCGCCAGTCTGGCCAGTTAGTTGACATAAACTGCCGTCAAGTTATAACCGCTTGACACAGAGACTGATTAATTAAAATTCGATCAGCGAATCCCGTACCCGATTTTTATCGGCGCGCTGTCAACCACCCCACGGCTAAAGCCGGGGGCTTGTGAAGTCAGATTCACAGGCCCGGTTGACCAGCCTCAGCCCGGGAAATCGGGCTACGTTGCAACAAAGTAAAGGACTCACCCCGGGGCGCTTCCTCAACTCCGGGCACTGAAAGCGGCGGATGCAGACAAACTCGGGGGTAGGACGAAACGGTCTGCTGCAAGGTTCCGGAAATGGAACCGAAGCTGTGTTGCAACATTGGCGAGGGGAGCCACACCGCAAGGTGTGCGTCACCAGGCGCGTAAGCGCTGACAGCCGGGAAAGACCGGCAACTTCAAGACTTTGCCATCCAGAGGGGCGGAGAAAACCGTCCCCCTTTCTTCCCCATGGCTAAATCTCGGGGACAATGATGAATCAGCTTGTGGCCCTATTTCGAACCTAATGGTGTTCCCAGGGGCAAAAATTGGCGAAGGTATTAATAATGAATCATAGATAAGTTATTGATAACATAAATGTTTCTCGTAATAAGGATGAGCCAGCAGAATAGCTTTTACAGTAATCCGGGTTTCAATGCTCAGTAAACACACGACGTTGCCGGTACAGACCGGTCTCCGATTGAGTACTGCCCAACCAGGACTCTAGTTGCAGGTCGAAATGCCTATCAACGGAGAGCGAATTATCAAATGAATATGTTTACATGTGAAGTTTGAAGCAGTTTTCTCGCAAAGGATTTATAAACAGAGGTTAGATAATTCAAGAATCCCTCGACTCTATTGTGATCGATGGGTTTCCACGCCGAGGATTTATAAAATGAATATCAGTGGGTTGCTTTATGGAGCAAAACTTCTGGATATCGTTGAGTTTCCACGGGCCGAGGTGTTGGGGCCGGAGGCGCGTGATCAAGAAATCAAGGATCTCATCACGCGCTGTGGCGCGGTCTTCGTCAAGCCGAATTTTCAAGGAGGGATTGGGAAAAAGGGCAAGGCGGGATTAATCGGTCGTGCAGCGGATTTGAATACCGCGATTAAGGAAAAGGAACGTCTCTATTTCGCGGGGCATCGCGTGGGCGGCAATGTCTATAAATCCTATGGCGTGACTTTCGAGGGCGCAGTTCTTGCTGAACACGAGGTCTATTTTTCCATCAGCGATTCGACTCGTTTTCGCGCGCCCGCCATCACTCTCACGCACATGGGTGGTATGGATATCGAAGAACTCCCCAAGGATAAGGTTGCCCATATTCCCTTTGATCCATTGACCGGCCTTAAATCATTTGTCATCACCAACGCCTTGTCGGATCTTAACGCTCCTCGAGAAATTATCTCGCCACTGGCGCAAAATTTGCCTAAGCTTTGGGATTTGTTTCATCACTATGGAATGATGACGCTGGAGTTAAATCCGATTCGCATGAGTCAGAAACCACGCCCTGGGGCGTTGACTCCGGTTGCCTGTGATTTCAAGTGCGCCTTTGACCGTGATGATCCGCGTGCTAAACGTTTGAATCTACCCAATGATCTATTCGCAGTTGATTACTCGAATTTCGAACAGGAGATTAATCAGCTCCGTACCTATCAGGGACAATCAGATGTCTCGGTGATTAATCCCAACGGCACGATTTTAGCACCTACTTTTGGTGGCGGCGCAAATTCGCTGGTTACCGAATTCCTAGGCGATGATGCCATTATTTCGTCGGATTTTGGTGGCAATCCGCCCTACGAAAAGATGCGCGAGGTGATGCGTATTTGTCTGAAATACTGGCTGAAACAAACCAACGTATTGTTCGTGATTGGCGGTAAAGCGAATAATACGGATATTTTTGTTACTTTTCGCGCCATGGCTGATGCCCTCCGTGAGTATTTCAACGCGCATGGACCCGTTCCGATTTATGTGGTTATTGGTCGCGGCGGGCCAAATTTATCGCGGGGTCTGTTGGCCTTCAAGGATGTGCTCAGTGCTTTGGGACTTCCCTACCGTATTTTTGGTTTTGATTCTGCCATGACTGATGTGGTGCGCTATGCGCAGGCTGCTGACAAATGGATGAAGGGCGGCGGACGTGAAATGCTCGCCAAGAAACTGGGTGTGACCGTATGATGAACAAACAAGATAAATTTAAATATTTTTTTGTAGGCATCAATTCCCTCGCAGAACTCGCCACGCCTGAAGATCGGGTTTGTGTATTGAATATACTTGGTAATGAATCACGGACAGTAACGCCAGTGAGCCATGCCTATTCGGGTGGCAACGTGGTATTCGGAACTTCGCCGGGACGTCGTGGTGAAATCCTGGAAACCAAAATTGGCAATATTCCGGTATATAACAATGTGCGCGAAGGATTAGACGCTGGTCATCGTTTCAATGTGGGCGTGGTGTATTTACCACCGGCCGCAGTACGGGATGGTGTATTTGAATTACTTCGCGTTAATCAAGATATCAAAAAAGTTTTTATTCTTACCGAAAAAGTTTCGGTGCATGATGCACGCGAGATTAGAGCATTGGCCCAGCAACGCAAGGTGGATGTCTTCGGTGCCAATTGCCTAGGAATAGCGGATTCCTGGAATCATGTCCGGATTGGTGGCGCACTTGGTGGGGATAATCCTGGAGAAACGCTGAAAAAGGGAACAGTGGCGATTTATTCTAATTCTGGAAACTTTACTACCACCATTGCTAGCTATTTAATGTCGGGAGGTTGGGGAACCACTACCTCAATTTCTTCCGGCAAGGATCTTTATATTCACTACGGACCGGCAGAATTTGTTTACGCGTTGGATAATGATCCCCGCACCAAAGCGGCAGTGATGTATATTGAGCCGGGTGGTTATTATGAACAGGGCTTAGAAATCAATAAGCCATTGGTCGCTTGTGTGGTCGGACGTTGGAAGGCAAAAATAACACGCGCGATTGGTCACGCCGGTGCGATGGCCGGCAGTGGCGACAACGCCGAGGCCAAAGAAAAATGGTTCCAGGATATCCTCCAGGTGGAGGGAATTTATACGCCAGAAAATCCGATTATTTCTAAACGCGGCGCAGTGGTCACCAATATTGCATATATTCCAGCGGCGCTGACGGCAATCATGCAGCTCCATGGAATTGATCCGGATTTTAAATCAGAAGGCGATCTGACTCTCAAGCCGTGGTTTGGTGATAATCAGGGATTACCTTTACCGTTGGAACTGGATATTCCGTTGGTTGAACCCATCCAGCCCTATCGTGATCAGATTGCAGAGTTAAGTAAACAAGTTGGGGCAATTTTCCCACGGGAAGCAATGAAGGATCGTTCTGGTAGTTCCATCATGGACGCCCAAACCCAGGTAACCAGGGTAAGTGGTGTATCAATTCTTGAAACCGCTCGTTATCCACTGGAATCCAATTACTGCCTGGCCTTGATTCACGAGCATAATGACGATAACGACAATGCCTTGTTCAATACAGCGGTCGCGGCAGATATCAATTTGCACGGCAACTCCATAATTAACGTGGCAGATGTTGTACGTGCGGCTGACAATTCGCCCAACACAGTATTAGCGGCGGCGTGCGCCGTAATTGGGCCGTCCCTGATCGATGATGCTCGCAGCGCGGTAGATGCCTTGATCGACTTGTTCGGTCATTCCGGGTTGCATCATGGCGACCAAGAGGGATTTGATTTTTCTGCCATTCAGCCAAGCTCACGCCAACGGAAACAACTGGTCGGCGATGTGGTGGATCCCAAGGCCGAAACAATATTGGCGGGTCTCGCGGCGCGTGGTGCGAAATCAGTATTTGTCGATTATTTGAAAACCCTGCCAGGGTATCCAAATTCAGCTGCGGTATTGGCCGCCATTACCACGACGATCAGTTGGACCGCTTTGATGCGTAAAAAAATAACGCGCACCACGGCACGCAATCTGCCATGGTACACACGGCTATTTTCAGTCATCATCGGTGCTTCAGTTAATGCATCGCATCATCAACCTGATAGTTTCCGTGGCGTAGCGAATCAAGAATTGGTAAATGGATGGTCAGCTACGGAAATTGCCTATCTGGCTTTGCTGGGTGAAAAGCCTACGCCTGAAAAATTATTTCCATTTCAGGTGCTGCTTGGTCTAATTATTTCTAATGGTGTAGGTACTATTTCGGCACAAGGTGCTAAGGGTGCGGTATCGGCTGATGGCCCGGAAACTCCCGATCGCGTGCAGATTAATAAGGCGATGATCGGCTTTATGACCCATACAGGATTTGCCCATGGTGGCAATGGTTACGAAGGTATCCAGTTTTTAGTTGATCAATTTTGTAGCGTAGGACTCAAGGATGCCGGCAATCCCGACCACGGCCTGGATCTGGTGGCAATGGGTAAGAAATTCGCTTTAGCCTTTGCTGCTGAGAAAAAGGCTAAAAAAGGAGTTGGAGAGGGTGTCCGTAATATTCCTGGTGTCAATCACCCGGTATTCAAGGGGCAACTTATCAACAAAGATCCGCGTGAAGTATATCTTGCCAGTCTATTCAAGGAACGAGGTGAAGTAAATGTTTTTCACGATTTCTATAATACGTTGGTGCAGTCACTCTATGACAACGGCGTAACCGCGAATGTATTTTGTGTGAATATCGACGCTGTGATTGCTGCATTGTTACTTAAATTGCTTTGGCCACGTTATTGCAGCGGAGATTTTCCAGCGGATGCGATGGAAACCGCAGCATTTACTGCGTTTTTGTACGGACGAATGGTTGGTTGCGCTGGTGAAATCGATGATCACATCAATCGTGGTCGTAACATGGATACTCGTACTCCGGCATCGCAATGCACCTTTGTTTCTTAATTTAACGTTTTTGACGTTAACTGCGTCCTTCTCTAAAATAAAGGGTTGTTCTGAAAGTTACGAGGTATTATTATTTATAGATCTTTAATACAAAGATGAATGTACGTTTGAGTTTCATGTGGAAAAATTAAAAAATATGCAATAATTGTGCTCGGAATTTTACAAAAGTTCCGTGGAGGAAATGTAATTGCTGGCTTCCTTTTTTGAAAGGAAGCGGTGGTTCCGTCAGTCATTTCGACAGGTATCAAGGCATGGGGATAGCAAGCGTATCGGCTACCGTTTCACCACGGGGCGTTGCGCCTGATTCGGCGCGAAACAACAAGGTCACTGTCTATATCATGGGAAAGGCCCATGAAGTGCCCGCTACGGCAACCATCATGGGTGCCATTGAATATGCGGGGCATCAAATTATTCATGGCGCGGGATGTCGTGAAGGTTATTGTGGCGCATGCGCCACAATTTATCGGATAGCGGGTGATTATAAGATTCGTACTGGTTTAGCCTGCACGACATTAGTTGAGGATGGGATGACCTTGACTCAAATTCCTTCGGTCCCGGCTGAAAAGGCGATTTATGACATTGAACGATTAAAACCGAATGTTGGTACTATTCAGCAGACCTATCCAGTAGTATTTCGTTGTGTAGCCTGTAATACCTGCACGAAATCTTGTCCGCAAGATATTCGAGTAATGGATTATGTTCAGGCGGCCAAGCGGGGTGATATTGCGGAGATAGTTGATCTTTCTTATTATTGCGTGTCATGTGGTCTGTGCATGTTGCGTTGTCCGGCGGAAATTACCCAGCCTTTAGTTGCTACTCTTGCTAAACGTCTTTATGGTTGTTATTTAAGCAAAAAAAGTCCAGAATTATTCGAGCGAGTTGCTGCTATTACAGCGGGTCGCTATGAAACTGAATACACGGAATTGATGGCATTAAATCGCGACGCCCTTTCAGAGCGTTATTACGCGCGTGATTCCGAATAACGGATCGGGAGAAAACTGAATGTACCCAGAATACATGGCGGAATCGTTGCGTAAGGTGATTCAGACTCGATCACAGCGTTTAGAATTGGGTAAAAAAACCACTCCTGTTTTTCCGCTCATGAATGCTGATGAGCGAAATGCAGTACTTAATGGATTTCATCCTGATTTTAAGACAGACGCGCGACGCGCGGTGCGCATTGGTCCGAATCGAGGAGAGATTTTAACTACAGAAGTCGCTGATCTACTGGAATCTCACTCTTGGTTGCATAATAAAAAAATTGATCTTGGCCGGCCTGATATTGAAACTGATTTATTAATTATTGGTGGCGGTGGAGCGGGCTGTAGCGCTGCGCTCGTGGCGATGCGGGAACACGGAATGCGTTCGGTAATTGCAACGAAATTACGGATTGGCGACGCCAATTCAATGATGTCGGAAGGTGGAATGCAGGCTGCGGTATCGCGCACTGATTCGCCGCCGCGACATTATCTGGATGCAATTGGAGGTGGGCATTTTGCAAATAAGCCCGACTTAGTCAAGGCACTTACTGAGGATGCGCCAAAGGTGGTGCAGTGGCTGGAGGAGTTAGGAGTGATTTGGGACAAGGAAAAGGATGGTGCATTACAAGTTCTGCATGGCGGTGGGACTTCACGTAAACGCATGTTATCGTGTCGTGACCATATTGGCGCGATGATTATGCGGACGTTGATGGATGAGGTGCGTAATCATCCGGAAATGATTATCGTCAAAGAATTTATGCCAGCGGTGGAATTACTTTTAGATGACGCAGGCCGGTGTGCGGGAGCGATTCTATATAGCATGGATAGCGAGGAATTTTTTATCGTCAAAGCCAAAGCAACCGTAATTGCCACTGGTGGTTTTGGACGCCTCCATATACGTGGTTTTGATACCACTAATCATTATGGTGCCACCGGAGATGGCCTGGTAATGGCTTATCGTGCGGGTGCTAAATTGTTATATATGGATTCAGTCCAATATCATCCTACGGGAGCGGCTTTTCCTGAACAAATTGCTGGCTTTCTCATTACGGAAAAGGTTCGGGGCGCGGGTGGACAGCCGGTAAATAAGGATGGTGAGCTTTTTGTTTTTCCACGTGAGCCGCGTGATATTGAGGCTTCGGCGATTATTCGTGAATGCCAGCAAAATGGCGGAGGAATAGAAACGCCATCCGGTCGAGTTGGTGTGTGGCTGGATACACCAATTATTGATGAATTAAACGGTTCTGGTTATGTCGCCCATCATTTCGCTGCGCATCATCATCAATTCTTGCGCTATAAAATCGATATTACGCAGGAACCGATTTTGATTTACCCATCGCTACATTATCAAAATGGTGGGGTCGAGATTAATGCACGTTGCGAAACCAATTTGCCAGGGCTTTACGTGGCAGGAGAAGCAAGCGGTGGCGTGCATGGCCGCAATCGCTTGATGGGTAATTCAGTGCTTGATTATAACGTGTTTGGCCAGCGCGCTGGACGGTACGCGGGTGAATACGCGCAGCAAACTGAATGTGGTCAGCTTACTTTAGCTCATCTGGATGGGTACGAAAAAGAATTGACGGCAGCAAAAATTGAGACCAATCTGGTGACCCCAATTCTACTTCCTTCTTATGCGCCTGAGGATGTAAAGTGTCGTCAATGGGCGCGTGTTAATCCGGTTCTTCCTGGGTCTTCGGTATTGCATAATCGTCTCCACGCAGAGTCACGGCAAGGAGAAATAAAATGAGCCAGATCGATGAACATCTGGTAGAACTCGTGCGGAGCGCAATCGGTCTTGAATTGAACGGTGAATATTTTTATCGACGCGCCGCTGAAGCAACAGCTCATCCCAAGGGCAAGGCGATGTTTCTACAATTGGCCGAACATGAACAAGGCCATATTGGAGAAATTGGGGCATTATTCGCCAGTCTCATAGGAGACTCAGAATGGGAAAGAATCACCGCCGAGGAAATCGCTAATCCTCGTATGTCGCCGGTGATTTCCCAGCTTGAAGCTGCGGTGCGCGCACGTGGCCACACCGAAGTCGCTGATGATACGCAGGCGTTGCGTTTAGCGATGGAATTGGAACGGCGCGCAGTCACGTTTTTTGAGGGATTGGAAAACAGTACCAAGGATCTCATTCAGCAGGAGATGATTCGCAAACTGGCTGACGAGGAACGTTATCATTACGATTTTCTGCAAGCGCAGCTTGATAGCGTGTTAAACGTAGGAATATGGCTTGACGCGCCTGAATTCCGTTTGGACGGTAAATTCTGAATCGTGCGCTGCGAGGCTCCATCAAATACTCTGTCCTAAAAGAGCAAGGCGTGTCAGGAACCCCACGCCTAAAGGCGGGGGCTTGTGAAGTCAAATTCACAAGTT
>CAUYTW010000304.1 GCA_963575715.1 Gammaproteobacteria bacterium
TCCGTAGGTGTCATGACTCCAAAAACGTAGTCCGATACTTTCGACTTAGGCTGGTTAAGTCCGAACTTGTGAATTTGACTTCACAAGCCCCCGCCTTTAGGCGTGGGGTTTCTTGACTAAATGCTCGCTAGAAAGTCGTTATAGCTTTAGCTGTAAAGGAATAGCAACACCAGCTTCGACCCAGCATTCTGTTTAACCACTGAACGCAGAGTTCGGAACCAATGAGGAAGGCATCACGGAGTGTCTATTACACAGACGGATTCCACGACACAGATCTCTTCGTAACAATATCTGGTCAACCTCAAGACCTATTTTCACAAGATTCGCCGCCCTGCAGCGCGGGGTAGTTGATGACTTGGTATATGGAGTCTTGCATGGAAATGTTTCCTTAAAAATTTTATTGTAACATAACTTACCTGGAGAAAACACTTGAATAAAGTAAAATGTCTGACTAATCAACCTCGCTTAAGAAATATCGCTTGGTTCATCATGATATTGTTAGGCGTGACAACCCCTGTTTTGAGTGGTATGAGTAATAGTAATTTTCACACAAAGGAACAAAATTTTCATGCTCAAGGATTAGAGGTCGATAGTTTTACTGGACGCTTACGGATAGAAGTCGCAGCACGTTCCGATTTAGCAGTGCGGCTCAGTGGAGCGGTGGAAGATATTGATGGTATTGCATTGAGTGTTCGCAACGGAACACTACATATTGATGATCAACGTGGTGCTAGTGGAAGCAGTACTACTTCGGTGGTTACGATGGGTAACGTGACCACCGTGGTTAGCGGTGGCGGTACCGCAAGCGTCAGTATCGGTGGGCGAGAAATAGGATCAGGAGTTAATCACCCTACAATGGAAATTAGCGTCTCTATACCGACTGGAGTACCAATAAATTTGCGTGCCATGAATGGTGATTGTCATATTGGAAATACTCATGGTCCAGTGGATCTCACCTTATCTAGTGGAAACTGCGTGTTGGGCGAAATTACTAAGGGTGAATTATTAGTACAAGGATCGGGAAATATCGAAGTACGTCAAGTTCATGGTGATCTACGCGTGGGGATTAATGGCAGTGGCGACGTGCGTGTTCGTAATGGACAAGTAAATCGTCTGGAAGCTACCTTGGACGGTAGTGGCCAAATCGATCTAGGAGTTCAAGCTCAGGAAGCGGTACTGTCCTTGATGGGTGCAGGTAATATACGAGTCACTGAGGTTCGCGTTCGACCACGAGTTACGGTTATGGGAGCTGGTGAGGTCGATGTTGGGAATTGGTAAAATGATCAGCATAATTCATTTGGCTACCGTGCGATATTGACTAAATTTAACAGTCCCATATCGCGTTGGTTCCACGCCTAATTCGTGTTATAAAAGTCGTCATCGTGTTTAAAAATATTAATTAATCCAAATTGCCACCTATATCGTGTTTACAAGGTTTCGCTTCAATGCTGCACTGTGGAATGCTGCCTCAGGAGTATAGGCAGCAATTTGGATTAATTACACAGCTCGGAATGATGCACATACCCACCATTTTATAATTGCCTATTTGTTCTCCTGTGTCAAAACTCACTACTACCGACCATGACCGTGATAGCGCCGGCCTAACGTATGTCTACCCGGTTATTTCCAGACGTTCTGGCGGACTTTCGATTGGTATCAATCTTAATCCTAACCAGGCATGTAATTGGCAGTGCGTATATTGTCAGGTACCGAATCTGATACGTGGCGCTGCACCGAAGATCGATCTACTTCGCCTTACGAACGAATTGAGCGAGCTACTTGAAAGCATTGAGCATGGAAATTTTTATGAGCGTTATCTATTACCGAAGGAGCAGAGAAAAATCTGCGATATTGCCATTTCTGGAAACGGCGAGCCTACATCTTGTCGGGAATTCGATACCGTTGTCGAAATTATTGGTCAAATTTACAGAAAATTCGAATTGTTTGAATCTGCTAATCTGATTCTGATTACTAATGGTAGCTTGATATTACGCCCGGAAGTTCAACGTGGATTAAGCATCTGGGCTAAATTAGGAGGAAGAGTTTGGTTCAAGCTGGACAGCGCCACCGAGGAAGGCAGGCATCGTATTAATAATTTCCGTTTTTCTCAGCAGAACATGCTACGCTATTTGAAAATGTGCGCTCGGTTATGTCCAACTTGGATACAAACTTGCTTATTTGCTTTTGATGGACAACCTCCGACGGAAGCGGAACAGCAAGCGTATTTATATTTGCTGGCAGAGGTTCAACACTGGGAAAATCCAGTAAAAGGTGTGTTGCTTTATGGTTTAGCACGGCCATCACGGCAACCCGAAGCGCCGCGTTTATCAAGATTATCAAGCTCTTGGCTAGAAATAATGGGACGCAAAGTAAATCAAATTGGTTTATCAGTTTCGATAAGCGATTGATATTTAAACTAATATATTCGTAAAATTTTTAATGACGCCGTGAGAACTAGAATATTGGGAGTGAAACGTTCTGGCCTTAAAAGGCGCATCTGATTTAAGGATCATATTAAGCAACATGTGCCTGTGTCAGTGACTCTACCACGCCTCGTAATTGAACGATCCGTGAATAATTAGCCGCACACCAAGATAGCGCGTGATTGAAAATTAAAAAACGATTTGTACGCGATTCATCCTACGGTTAAAATTGAGGTGTTTCTTGCTAATTTTTATAATCTAAAATGTGGCCATGCGTCGCTGAAAATTTTGCGGAAAAGTCAGGTGATGTCTGTGGACTGAAGATAGCCACTCCTTGGTGGAAGTCGAGCGGGATGTTAATTTTTAGACCGGGTCGACATGCCGATCCTAAAAAATTTTAACGTATGTCCCTTTATGGTAAAGTCAGCTAAAGGCTGACCTGGTATTGAAAAAAATACATTCCCTTAACCTGCTTACGCCACTGATTAACTATTTTAAGATGTCAGCACATATCATTATCGTCGAGAATTCTAAAGATTGGCGGCAAGGCTTTCCTGGGAATATCGTTGTTTCCGCTAAGGATTATATTGCTCAACATGACTACTTGAAACTTAAAAACCTTAAGGTCATTAATCTCTGCCGTAGTTACCGCTATCTTTCTGTTGGTTACTATGTCTCATTATTGGCCGAGGCGCGCCTGCACAAAGTAATTCCTTCGGTACGCACAATTCTTGATCTTTCTAGTCGTTCTATTTATGGATTAGGAATCGAAGATCTAGATGAACCTGTACAAAAATCTTTTGCTAGACGTGAAGGAACGGGAGGAACAGACCGTTTTGAATTAGATATTTATTTTGGCATTGTGGAAAATGAAGCGCTACAGGATTTAGCCCAAGAAATTTTTGAGGCCTTTCCTTGTCCATTACTCAAGGTGGAATTTCGCCTTCAGGGAAAATGGCATATTTCACGAATTTCTCCAGTCCATATCCATACCCTAGAACGCGCGGGAGATGTACATTTTATTGCTGGACTCAACGCATACGTAGCCAAGCGTTGGCAGGAACCCAAGCCACGGGCGGTAGCTCGTTATGATCTGGCAATTCTTCATAACCCTCAAGAGAAACATCCCCCTTCCAATCGTCGTGCATTACAGAATTTTGTGCGCGTAGGAAAAAAATTAGGCTTAGACGTAGAGTTAATCGGTAAGAAGGATTACTCACGCTTGGCAGAATACGATGCGCTCTTTATTCGTGAAACCACTGCTCTCAATCATTATACTTATCGATTCGCACGCCGCGCCCAGACTGAGGGTATGGCGGTTATTGATGATCCTGATTCGATTTTAAAATGTACCAACAAAGTTTACCTGGCGGAACTTTTCAAAGCACATCGAGTGCCTATTCCACGCACAGTAATTGTCCATAAAACCCAAGTGGAAAGCCTAGAGGCTGAACTTCATTATCCAGTCGTGCTTAAAATCCCGGATGGTTCATTTTCCAGGGGTGTAGTCAAAGCGAATAATCTTAATGAAGTTAAAGAATATGCACGTACTCTATTCAAAGATACCGACATCTTGCTTGCTCAAGAATTCTTGCCTACCGATTTTGATTGGCGGATCGGAATTCTCAATCGTACGCCATTTTATGCCTGCCAATATTTTATGTCCGACAAGCACTGGCAAATCTACAAGCATGATGAATCTGGACTAGAATCTGAGGAAGGGGCAGTTCGGACCTTACCCGTAGAAGAAGTCCCAGAGGCTGTAATAAGAATTGCTAGGCGGGCTGCGAATCTTATTGGTGATGGTCTCTATGGAGTGGACATCAAGGAAACTGAGCGCGGTATTTATATTATCGAGATCAATGATAATCCCAATATTGACGCCGGCGTTGAGGATTCATACCTCAAGGGTGATATCTATCGTATTATCCTGGAAGAAATTATCCGTCGGCTCGAAAAATTACGCGGAAAATAGCATTTATGTCGGACAGTAATTTTATTGCTCGTGATCTTGCCCATCTTTGGCATCCTTGCACTCAGATGAAGGATCACGAATGGTTGCCACTAATTCCTATTCGGCGTGGCCAGGGAGCATGGCTAGAGGATTTTTCTGGGCGACGCTATTTAGACGCGATTAGTTCATGGTGGGTTAATCTTTTCGGACATTGCAATCAACGTATTAATGCGGCGCTGAGGGATCAGCTCGATACCTTGGAACATGTTATTCTAGCAGGATTTTCCCATGAACCGGCAGTTACCCTTTGTGAGCGTCTCACGTCTCTTGCGCCTGCCGGCCTTAGTCGTTGTTTTTTTAGTGATAATGGATCATCGGCGATTGAGGTAGCCATTAAAATGAGCTACCACTACTGGCGTAATCATGGCTATCTGAAAAAAAAACGTTTTGTAACCTTAAGCAATAGTTACCACGGCGAAACGTTAGGTGCGCTCGCGCTGGGAGATGTTCCTCTTTATAAGGAAATCTATCGACCATTACTCATGGAGACGATTACTGTCCCCACGCCAGATTGTTTTAATCGTTCCATCGGTGAATCCTGCGCGCAATATACTGAACGTCAATTCGTATTTATGGAGCAGACCCTGGCGCGCTATGCCGATAACATTTGCGCGGTACTGGTGGAACCCTTAGTGCAATGCGCAGGCGGAATGCGTATGTACGATCCTATCTATTTAAGTATGCTGCGACGTGCCTGTGATCATTATCGAATACATCTTATCGCTGACGAAATTGCGGTAGGATTTGGACGCACGGGAACATTATTTGCCTGCGAACAGGCGGCGATTCGTCCTGATTTTTTATGTCTTTCCAAAGGACTAACCGCAGGTTATCTTCCCTTATCTGTGGTTCTGACCACGAATGAAATTTATCAAGCATTTTACGACAATTATCAAACCCTGCGCGCCTTTCTCCATTCGCATAGTTATACGGGTAATCCTTTGGGATGCCGAGCAGCTCTCGCAAGTTTAGATATTTTCGCGCAAGATGATGTTATTACCGCTAACTACCAGCTCGCTACTGCGATGACCGCAGCAACCGCACCATTGGCAGATCATCCTCATGTCGCGGAGGTTCGACAACGCGGAATGATTTTAGCTATTGAAATGGTTAAAGAAAAAGCATCCCGTGCTCCTTATCCTTGGGAAGAGCGGCGTGGATTGATTGTTTATCAACATGCACTGAAACGCGGCGCATTATTACGACCGCTTGGCAATGTAATTTACTTTATGCCACCTTATGTAATTACAAAGGAAGAAATTCTTTTCCTCGCAACCGTAGCGGAAGAGGGAATTACATTGGCGACCCAAGGCTAAAAATTTGAATATGAACTATTCACGGACTAACCCATGAAGCCACACTATCTTATTATTATCGTTTGGTTGTGGGCAACTAAAGGAGTAATCGCCGATCCCGCCCCAGGCCAGCCCAATATTTTGTCATCCTTCAGCCAACCGCTAAAAGATGGTTTGGAGGCTTACCGGCTTGGACAATTCCGCCGGGCTTATATCCTTCTCGAACCATTTGCTAGGAAAGGAGAAGCCCAAGCTCAATTTACTCTGGCGATGATGTACAGCGGTGGATATGGCGTGGAACTTGATGAAACAATTGCCGCGCATTGGTTTGAATTAGCCGCTGCTCAGGGGCACCGGGACTCACAATATTTTTTGGCCCAGCTCTACGAACAGGGCTGGGGTATCGTGTCTTCCAAGGATAATGCCATCCATTGGTATCAACGTTGTGCGGAACAATCAGACTCACGTTGTCGGATGCGCTTAGAGCGGGCTAATAGCAATAGTCAAAATTCGGTTAAGGAATCCATCATGGTAACCGAACCCGCAACCGCAATCACGTCAACCCTTCCTTCTCTACTACCGGTTCCTGAGAAGGAAAATCCAAATCCTTTAATGACAACTATTGAATTTTCTCATTCTAACTCAACGCCAACACCTAAAATCGCGCCAGCTTCATCCTCCATTGATTCAGTCGAATCCACAACTTTGATAGCTAATGGAAATCTACTAGGCGAAGATTGGATTCGGGCACAAAAACCAACTAATTACACCCTACAAATCTTTACCAGTCTAGCGAAACAAGATCTTCATAATTATGCGTATCAACATGCCCTTAAAGGAGAATTAGCGATTATGCCTGAACTACGACGCGGCCAAACTTGGTACAACTTGATTTACGGTTCATACGCAACCAACAGTGTAGCCAACAAAGCACGCTCCAGCCTACCTCCCGAAATAATAAAATCAGGGATATGGATTCGACAGTTCGGTAAATTACGAATCCCCCCCATGCTGCCTGTTCAAGATAAGCCAGCTCAGTCAATCCCCTCACCCTAATCAGACGCTGCTAATGAAAATAAGTCAGAGATTGATCAATCTAAATCCGAGCAATCTGACTAGATTGCAACGAAGTAAAAAATTCATTTTGGTGCGTTTTTTACTGCCTGCTGGCAGGAATAATTGAAATTTTCTATTTTCAACTGCGTAACTCCTACAATGATTGCAAAACCGTTTCCTTTTTTCCTCGCCTTCAAGGGCGAGGTTTGTTGGAGACTATAATGAACTCAAAATTCAGAACTAATCTGGAATAATTTTTACTATGATGCTTACCGAAGCTGTGCCTTATAGTTTGATAAATCAACCAGAGCAATACAACTATAGTATTATTCGTCAATTTACTGTTACCGCCTTAGTCTGTGGGATATTAGGGATGGTAGTGGGAGTCTATCTTGCCATTGAATTAATTTGGCCATACTTCAATTTTAATCTTGCTGCTCTTAGTTTCGGACGATTGCGTCCTGTGCATACTACCCTGACCGTTTTTGGTTTCGCGGGGAATATTTTGTTTGCAACTTCTTATTATGTGGTTCAACGTACCTGTCAAGTACGCCTACTTAATGATCGTTTGACAAAATTTACCTTTTTTGGATGGCAGGCAGTTATTTTGTTAGGAGTCGTCACAGAATTATCTGGATATACCCAGGCTCGGGAATATGCTGAATTTGAATGGCCCATTGACCTGCTCGTTGAAGTCGTCTGGCTAGTTTATCTTTGGGTTTATATAACTACTCTCCATCGTCGAAATCAGCCTCATATTTATGTGGCGAATTGGTTTTACCTGGCTTGTCTATTGGGAATGATTTTATCGGAAACTATTGAAAACCTAGCTGTTCCAGTTACTATTTTCGGGCTAAAATCCTATAGCCGTTTTTCAGGAGTCCAGGATGCGATGATCCAATGGTGGTACGGTCATAATGTCATGAACTTTTTACTTAACATGGCATTCCTGGGAATAATGTATTACTTTATTCCGAAACAAGCAGGACGCCCGCTATATTCCTACCGATTGTCTATTATCCATTTTTGGTCACTGATTCTTTTATCCGTTTGGATGGCACCCAATCATCTATATTGGACCGCACTTCCAGACTGGACGGTTACCTTAGGGGTGACCTTTTCCATCATGTTGTGGTGGCCATCCTGGGCAGGAGTGATTAACGGCCTCATGACGCTTTCTGGGGCTTGGGACAGACTTCGTGTTGATCCTGTTCTACGTTTTTTAATCTTCGCTCTGCTTTGTTACGGGTTGACTACCCTTGAGGGTGGCCTTATGTCGTTCAGAACCATTAACGCCTTATTTCACTATACTGATTGGATTATTGGACATGCTCACCTTGCAACCCAGGGCTGGGTAGCCATGATGTCATTCGGGGTGATTTATCACTTAGTGCCTCGGTTGTGGAATACCAAACTTTATAGCATACGTTCGGTGTCAATACATTTTTGGCTCGCAGTAGCGGGAATTACACTCCACGCTGGCGCTTTGGCAATGAGTGGCATTGTTCAGGGACAAAGATTACATGCCATTGATGAATACGGCAATCTTGTTTACGGCTTCATGGAAACGGATATCGTTCTTGATGGTCCCTATCTATTGCGGATAATAGGCGGCGTTTTATTTTTGCTAGGCGTGGTATTAATGGTCCACAATATTTTCGTCACCATCACTCGTATTAAAAGTGAACGTGCAGCGATTGAGGCACGTATCACTGCCAAACTTGCCATCAAGGGTCGACCTACTTGACATGCTGCGCATACAAGAAAACATTATGAAACACGAATGGTTTGAAACCCATACAACCCCACTGCTGATTTTGAGTATTTTCATGATCAGTGTGGGCGGTTTGGTAGAAATAGTACCTTTATTCCATATCGGGCAGACCGTGGAAACGGTACAAGGAATTCGGCCTTATACTCCACTGGAGCTATTGGGGCGTGATATCTATCAACGTGAAGGCTGTTATCTTTGCCATTCCCAGATGATTCGTCCTCTCCAAGAGGAGTGGATGCGCTATGGTCATTACTCTTTGGCCGTTGAGAGTAAATATGACCATCCACCTCTGTGGGGTTCACGACGGATTGGTCCCGATTTGGCGCGAGTAGGAGGAAAATATTCCAATATTTGGCATGTTCAGCATCTTATTGCTCCACGGAGTTTAGTTCCTATGTCAAGGATGCCTAATTATCCATGGCTCAAGAATCAACCATTAGAATACCTTGATATCATGGAACGCCTGCGGACACTCGCAAGCACTGGGGTACCTTATTCTGAAAATCAAATAGAATACGCAGCTAATGTTGTTCGTTTCAACGAGAAGGTGGCACGGATGCTGGATATTTCTCATGCGCGGGAAAATTTGATGATGCAAGCTGAATTAGACAATTATGATGGCGACCGCGTCCACCTGACGGAAATGGACGCTTTGGTGGCTTATTTGCAAATGTTAGGGACAATGGTGGATTTCGATAAATACGGCGAAGATTATTTTGTGCAATTTCGTTAATTTAAGGAAAGGTATTCATGCTCGACTCTCAGTATGCGCAGACTGTCCAAACTACTGGTTACACCTGGGATGGTGATATTCAAGAATTTAACCATCTTATACCGAGAATCTGGTTAGGCGGATTTTACGCAACCATCGTGTTCGCATTTTGTTATTGGTTTTTATACCCTGCTTGGCCTACGGGAGAAACCTACACTAAGGGTATCCTTAACCGGGTAAGCTACCAATCACAAGGAAGTATAATCCGTACTCATTGGAATAGCCGGGCGTTGCTGCTTTATACTTTGCAAAAAAATAACCATACCGAACGCCAACAAGAATATCTTCAACGTTTAGCATCCATTTCTTTTAAGGAAATCGTGGAGAATGCAGAATTGATGATATTTATTAAATCACTGGCAAAAAGATTGTTTAACGATAATTGTGTCCCGTGCCATGGTGAAAATTTTAGTCTTTCCACAAATATTGCTAATGTCAGTCAGACCCAGGATGGCGCGTTTGAACGGGTCGAACAATACATCACACATAGCCACAAGTTCAAGGAAGGACTATTTAGCCTTGACGATCGTATTCCATCGTCTGTTTGGAAAAATCGATTATCTTTTGCCGAGATTAAAGCTCTTACCATTTATGTTCAACAACTACGATAATTCCGTTACATCAACTGAAATTCAAAATCTAGCTAAAGCTGTTCGCCTAAAGGCGAAGGTTTTAGACCTGGCGAATGGAAATAAATCCAGTGGTTGTGTAATTATTCAAAACTTGCCAGCAAGGCACATAATTCCGACAGTTCATCTAAGCAGGCGAGGGGTTGCCAACGAAGTAGACGTTCTCGTTCGTGGGCACCATAGGTAACAGCAATACATGCTATCGCGGCATTATGGGCCATCTCCATGTCATACTCAGTATCGCCAATCATTACGGCCTGTCCTGGGGAAAAATTCAGTTCATCTAGGATTTCCAGAACCATTCGCGGATCTGGCTTGGATGTAGTTTCGTCCGCGCAACGAGTGGCATGAAAAAAATGCTCAAGATTCATTTCTCGCAAGGCTCGATTTAATCCTCGACGACTTTTTCCGGTCGCAATCGCCAATAAATAGCCATTATCATGAAGTCGCCATAAAGTTTTTTCCACTTCTGGAAAAAGATGGGATGAATCATGCGTAGATTCTTGAAAATAATGATAGCGATAGCGATCTACTAATTTTAATTGACCCGCTTCATCCAGACTTGGTAGCAGCACTGCACATGATTCCATCAATCCTAGTCCAATAATGTTGCGCACTGCAGCATACGTCAGCGGCGGCAACCCCAAATCACAAGCCGCTTTTTGGAAACAGGAAACAATGTGTCCCTCGGAGTCGATTAGGGTACCGTCCCAGTCGAAGATAATTAATCGATAGGCCATGGATTATTTGTTATCGCGGACGATTTTGAACTTTCGCAGCAATTAGCGTGTCCATCAGGTGTAACCCGGCAAAAGCGTCTTTAGCATAATGCACGGATCCAGACAAAGAATAGGCATCACGACAATCTTGCTCTACATAGCGGCGGGTTAGGGCCGCTCCTCCAAGCAATACCGGAACGTTAATGCCAAGACGAGTCATCTCTTCCAAATTTTCTTTCATAACTACGGTTGATTTGACGAGCAGTCCCGACATGCCAATGGCATCGGCGCGATGGAGGCGATAAGCTTCCAGGATGGAATGCAGCGGCTGCTTTATTCCGAGATTAACTACTTTATAGCCATTATTGGTGAGAATAATGTCCACCAAATTTTTGCCAATATCGTGGACATCGCCCTTGACCGTGGCGAGAATCAATGTGCCTTTTGCTACGCCTGCGGTTTTTTCCATGAATTGTTCTAAATAGGCTACCGCCGCTTTCATTGTCTCGGCGGATTGCAAGACAAAGGGTAATTGCATCTGACCCGCACCGAAAAGTTCTCCCACCACGCGCATTCCATCCAACAGGATGGTATTGATAATCTCTAGGGCTGAATATTTTTCTAGAGCGCGTTTTAAATCCTGTTCCAAACCTTTACGATCTCCGTCCAAAATGCGTTGCTTGAGCAAGTCTTCCACGCGCGATGGGCGTACATCGTGAACCTGCTTGATTTCACTCTCCTTAAATAATCCAATGAAATACAACAATGGGTCACGGTCATCCTTGCGCCGGTCGAAAATTAGATCCTCGGCGGCTATGCGAAGGAGGGAATCAATGCGATGGAGAGGTTCAATTTTGGAAACATGGATAATGGCTGCGGTCATTCCCCGCGTCATGGCGTGATGCAGGAATACTGAATTGAGCACCGCCCGCGCTGCGGGTTTCAAGCCAAAAGAAATATTGGATAATCCGAGTAACACTTGGCACGCAGGCATTTCTGCTCGAATCGCTGTGATGGCTTCCAGGGTGTTAATCGCATGACGTCGATCTTCTTCCACACCAGTGCAAATTGTAAAAGTGAGCGGGTCGAAAATAAGATCACCAGGCGGTAAGCCGTGACGCTGGACAGCGAAATGGTAAAGGCGGCGGGCAACCTCCAATTTACGTTCAACTTCTTTGGCCATACCCTGTTCATCAATAGTGAGCGCCACCACCGCTGCACCGAAACGACGAGCCAATCGCAGAATACGTCCGGCTTTTTCCTCACCGTCCTCAAAATTAATGGAATTGATGATGGGCTTACCGCCAATCAGCTTAAGAGCGGATTTGATCACTCCGAC
This sequence comes from Gammaproteobacteria bacterium, assembly GCA_963575715.1. Taxonomy (NCBI): domain Bacteria; kingdom Pseudomonadati; phylum Pseudomonadota; class Gammaproteobacteria; species Gammaproteobacteria bacterium. The sequence goes on from CAUYTW010000304.1 coordinate 12,022, forward strand.
CTCAGTGGAATCAATCATCAGTGGTGCCGATACCTGGCTACGGTAACGGGTGACCACCTGCTTCATGTCGGCGATTTCCGGTCGCCCCACGTAAGCCACGCACAGATCTAGCGCGTGTGAGCCTTCCTTGATCTGCTCACGGCCAAGAGAGGTCAGTGCATCCCAATCTTCGGCGTTAAGCAACTCACGAAATTTTTTAGAACCATTGGCATTGGAACGCTCACCAATGGCGAAAATCGCATTCTCCTGGCGCAGGGGCACGGCGCTATAAAGAGAGGCAACCGCTGCGGGAAGGGTAACCGCGCGTTTTTTAGGGGCCTGGTTTCGGCGCCCATCAAGCATGGCCCGCAAAGCAGCGATATGGGCAGGCGTTGTCCCGCAACAACCACCGATAAGGTTGACACCGTCTTCTTCCACGAAACGACACTGCCAATACGCCAGCTCGTTCGGAGTCAATGGATATTCGGTATGCCCGTCCACCAGCAGGGGTAGGCCGGCGTTGGGCATCACCGAAATCAGCCCCGGCCAATTTTCTCCCAAGGTTTTTACATGTTCCGCCATTTCGGCGGGACCAGTCGCGCAATTGATGCCAATGCCGTCTACTTCCATAGCCGCGAGCGTGATCAAGGCTGCGGAAAGGTCCGATCCCACCAACAAGGTGCCTGTAGTTTCGACAGTAACCTGGGCGAGGATCGCGACATCAAAACGACTACTCAATCGACGCGCCTCACGGCAACCATTAATCCCCGCCTTGAGGGTGAGCAAATCCTGGTGGGTTTCCAACAGAAGTGCGTCGACACCGCCATCTAGTAATCCCCGCGCCTGCTCGGTATAAGAAGCCTCAACGGTATCGTAATCAATATGTCCTAGGCTCGGCAGCTTTGTTCCTGGCCCCATGGAACCCAACACATAACGAGGCCATTCCTCGGTGGAAAATTTATTGGCGATAATTCTGGCAATGGTTGCGGCGCGATGATTTATTTCATAACAGCGCCGTTCTAGGCCAAATTCAACCAGCACGATTCGATTGGCGCCGAAAGTATTAGTTTCAACACAATCAGCCCCAGATTCAAAATAAGCGTGGTGTACTTCTTCAATAAAATCAGGTCGTGTCAGAACTAAAACCTCGGAACAGTTCTCAAGACCCATGAAATCTCGCTCCAAATCCCAAGTTCGAGCTTGAATCAAGGTTCCTGTACCACCGTCGCAGAGCAATACCCGCTGTTGTAATCGTTCCATGAATTGCTGAGGCATGATGATTTTTCCTCCAAAATTAAAAATTTTGGCACTTTAATTAGCAGAGCGCTTGGATAAAAAAGGATGATATCCTTTCCATAACAGGATAACGCCCGCGATAACCATGGGGAATGAAAGAAGTTGGCCCATGGTAAGCCAGTTCCAGGCAAGATAACCAATCTGTGGATCAGGTTGGCGCGAGAATTCTACAAGGAAGCGGAAGATGCCATACCAAAATAAAAACATCCCGGAAATAGCCATGGTTGGACGAGGATTCCTGGAATATATCCAGAGAATAAGAAATAGTACAATCCCTTCAAGTGCAGCTTCATAAAGTTGAGAAGGATGACGCGGTAGTGGGCCTCCATGAAGAAATACCATTGCCCAGGGTAAATCAGTTATTCTACCGAATAATTCCCCATTAATAAAATTTCCAATACGCCCCGCGCCAAGCCCAATCGGCACCAAGGGAGCGATGAAATCTGTTAAACGAAAAAATCCGATTCGATGGTTGCGTTGATAAAACCAAATTGCGGTTAGAACACCCAACAAACCACCATGAAAAGACATCCCTCCCCGCCATACCTGAAGCATAGTCACTGGATTGGCAAGGTAGTTCGGTAGGTCGTAAAATAGGATATACCCTAAACGTCCACCAAAGACTGTTCCGAGGGCTGCCCAAAAGATTATGTCGGATACTTGTTCCTGGCTGAGTTGAATGTCGCAAAGTGGCGCGCGTTGGCGTCCCAACCACCAGGCGGCTCCGAAGCCCACGAGGTACATAAGTCCATACCAGTGGATACTGAACGGGCCGAGCTGAAGGGCAATCGGATTAATGCTGGGATAGGTCAACATATATCTGGATTCGGATGGTCCTCGCGCGCCAGCTTTAATGCGTCGCTAGAACGCGAGGTTCAGGACTCTAAAAAGCGACTAGCGACTAGCGAAAATTACTCATCGTTTTCTTGTGCATTTGTAGACTGTTCTTCCTCTTCTTCTTCGGTGACGTTACCCTCCTCGTCCTCGTGCGTGGTAGCGGTAGGAAAGATAAGGCGCAAGGCGGTACTCGTGGCTGGGACTGCTTCCGGATTGTCGTGGTTGAGACGATCGAGAATGGCATTAATGGCACGTTTCACATCAGCCTCTGTACCACATCGATAGCCTGTCAGCGTGATCGTGTTGTTCGTGCCGACCTCATAGTAAAACCATTCTCCCTGTGCGGGTGATCCCATACCCATTGGTCCGCGTCGATCGAAGGTCATGACTGTGTATTTTAGGTTCGTCATGGATTTTGTATCTAAAGTTTGGATGGCTAATCGTGAGAGTTTGGAAACGTCGTATCATGAAGGATAGCCGTTTCTAAATCATACTTCCAAAATTAAATTTTAGGGATGTTGGGAGCCGGATTATTGACATGTTTTTGACGTGCGCCATGGAAGATGTGCCGGAGCTAATTGTAGAGTATATAGTTCAACAATGAGGTTTCCGCCACAATATCCACAGTGGAATGCAGTTTCAGGGGCAGAGGTAGCAACTTGGATAATTTAAGTTTAATAAAAATTGACACTCAATCATGCTTAACGCATTGATAATTTTTTAATTTTATGGTAACTTGATGGCAATGTTTTTATAGAAAAAACTTTGTTGAGTCGCCTGCTTAAAAAATGAACTACGCAATCCGCTTGTTCATTTTTTATTTTCGTTTTCATGCTTGGGCATGAAGGCGAAGACTCAACCTCATGAAAACGTAAGTTCTAGTGTGTGTTTATTCGTGAAAGTTAACGAAAATATATCGGTACTATGGCCTTTAACCACTTGACTGATAATGCGTTACTTTTTAACTTCCAATTTATTCTCGCTTCACTCGCTCGGTCTATTTCTACTTGATGAACGCTATCGCCAAGGAAATCCTCCCCATCAACATTGAGGAGGAAATGAAGCAGTCCTACCTGGACTATGCAATGAGTGTAATTATCGGGCGCGCTCTACCCGATGTCAGAGATGGACTCAAACCTGTCCATCGTCGCGTTTTATTCGCCATGCACGAATTAGGTAATGACTGGAATCGAGCTTATAAAAAATCAGCTCGCGTTGTCGGCGATTGTATCGGTAAATATCATCCCCACGGCGATGTGGCCGTATACGATACTATTGTACGAATGGCGCAACCTTTTTCATTGCGCTATATGCTGGTCGATGGTCAAGGAAATTTTGGTTCGGTGGATGGCGATCCACCGGCAGCGATGCGTTACACGGAAATTCGTATGTCACGGATCGCCCATGAATTACTTGCCGATCTCGAAAAGGATACCGTGGATTTTGTCGCTAATTATGACGAATCCGAGCATGAACCGACTGTTTTGCCAACCCGTATTCCCAATTTATTAGTGAATGGCTCGTCGGGAATCGCGGTGGGTATGGCGACCAATATTCCACCCCATAATTTAGGGGAGGTAATCGATGCCTGCGTGGCTTTGGTTGACAATTCAGAGTGTACTTTAATTGATCTGATGCGTCATATTCCCGGGCCGGATTTTCCCACTGCAGCTTTTATCAACGGTGCCGCAGGTATCCGTGAGGCCTATGCTACTGGCCGGGGACGCATCTATTTGCGCGCTCGTAGTCACATTGAGGAAGCGGAAAAAGGAGCAGGCAAGCAAGCGATTATCGTCACGGAATTACCTTATCAAGTCAACAAAGCAAAATTGCTGGAAAAGATTGCCGAACTGGTCAAGGAACGCAATGTTGAAGGAATTACGGCCCTACGTGATGAATCTGACAAAGACGGAATGCGCGTTGTTATTGAATTGCGTCGTGGTGAGGTGCCAGAGGTGGTACTGAATAATCTCTATCAACACACCCAGATGCAATCCGTATTCGGCATCAACATGGTGGCGTTGATGGATGGCCGACCCCATACCTTGGGTCTCAAACAAATTTTGGAAGCATTTTTACGCCACCGACGCGAGGTAGTGACCCGTCGTACTGTCTTCGAACTACGCAAGGCCCGAGAACGCGCTCACATTTTGGAAGGTTTGGCGGTGGCTCTAGCCAATATCGACCGCATTATTGCCCTAATTAAGGCCGCGCCCAATCCTGGCGAGGCACGCGGCGTTATTGTCGCCCACTCTTGGCGGCCAGGCGAGGTGATTCAAATGCTTGAGCGCGCTGGAGCAGATGTTTCCCGTCCTCAAGGTCTATCGCCAGGGTTGGGACTCACTTCCGATGGTTATCGACTTTCCGAGGTACAGGCGCAATCAATCCTGGATTTGCGCCTGCACCGCCTCACTGGTCTGGAACAAGATAAAATCCTGGAAGAATATCGGCAGTTACTGGATGCCATCGTTGAATTATTGGCGATATTGGGCAGCAATGAACGCCTCATGGCGGTGATTCGGGAAGAATTATTGGCGATTCGTGCGCAGTTCGCTGATCCACGCCGCACGGAAATTCAAATCGATCAGCAAGATTTGACCATTGAAGATCTGATCACCGAGGAGGATGTCGTCGTTACTTTTTCTCATACGGGCTACGCCAAATATCAGTCGTTGTCGTTGTATCGCGCCCAGCATCGTGGTGGCAAGGGGCGCGCCGCAGCAAACGTCAAAGAAGAGGATTTCATCGACAAGCTCTTTGTTGCCAACACTCACGCTACCTTGATGTGTTTTTCGAGTCGCGGCAAAGTCTATTGGGTCAAGGTCCATCAGCTCCCACAGGCCGGACCCGGAGGACGCGGCAGGCCTATCATTAATCTCCTGCCCTTAGAGGGTGATGAACGCATCAATGCAGTGTTGCCGGTTCGGGAATACACCGAGGGCAAATACGTCTTCATGGCGACTCAACAAGGAGTGGTAAAAAAAATTCCCCTGGTTGAAATTTCTCGACCCCGGCCTTCAGGGCTAATTGCCGTTGGTTTACGCGAGGGCGACTACTTAATTGGAGTGGAACTTACCGATGGTTCCCGAGAAATCATGTTGTTCGCCAGCGACGGCAAGGCAGTACGCTTTCCCGAGGAAGACGTGCGCCCCATGGGCCGCGACGCCACTGGTGTGCGCGGCATCCATCTTCAGGAGGGAAGCCGTGTTATTTCCCTAATGGTGGCAGGATCGGGCTGCGTGCTAACCGTCACTGAAAATGGCTATGGCAAACGCACGCCCATTGAAGAATATCGTCTCCAGGGGCGCGGCGGTCAGGGAGTCATTTCCATCCAGACCAGCGAACGCAACGGATCGGTAGTGGGATCAATTCTGGTTCAGGATGAAGACGAGATCATGCTGATCACTAATGCCGGCACGTTGGTACGCACCCGAGTCGCTGAGATATCTCAGGTAGGACGTAACACCCAAGGGGTGAAGCTCATTAGCCTGAGCGATGATGAACGACTGGTGGGGATCGAGCGTGTCGCAGAGCAGGATGCTGCCGGAAGCAACCTCTAATTCATCGAGTACACAGGGATAAATTTCAGGAACAAGCCGTGTGATGAGCGCCGACGTATTGCTGGAGGTTGAAAATCTTCGGATTGATCTTGCCGGAGCAAGCGGTGAAGTCTCCATCGTAGATGGGGTAAATTTTAATGTTCGTCGCGGCGAAACATTTGTCTTGCTTGGTGAGTCTGGCTGTGGCAAGTCGCTCACTGCCCTATCCTTGATGCGACTGTTGCCGGACGCGGCAAGGTTGCGTGCGGGCAGCGCGTATTTTGATGGTGTGGATCTGTTCAGTTTGCCTGAAATTGACATGCGTCACATGCGTGGACGAAGACTGGCAATGATTTTTCAAGAACCGCAATCCGCTCTCAACCCGGTAATGCGGGTTGGTGTTCAAATCGCCGAGCCGTTGCGTCATCATTTTGGCTTGCGTGGGGCCGCGTTGCGCATGCGTTTGTTGGAGCTGTTCACGCAAGTCGGCATCTCTGATCCAGAGCGACGTTTAGATGAATATCCCCATCAATTTTCTGGAGGAATGAAACAGCGTGCAATGATCGCCATGGCGCTTGCCTGCCAACCCGAACTGCTGATCGCTGACGAGCCGACCACGGCGCTGGATGTTACCCTTCAAGCCCAAATTTTGGATCTGACCAAGCGTCTTGCTCAAGAAAAAGGAATGGCGCTGTTGTTGATTACCCATGATTTGGGAGTGGTTCATGAAATAGCCGATCGAGTGGCGGTGATGTACGCCGGTCAGATCGTGGAACAGGCACCGCGCGCTGATTTTTTCGCGCGTCCTGCTCATCCTTACACACGCAAACTGTTCGCCGCCTTACCCCACCGTGATCAGCGAGATCGTCCGCTTGCGGTCATTCCAGGAACCCTACTGCCCCGGCAGCAAGATTTTCAGGGATGTCACTTCGCGCCACGTTGTGAATCGGCTTGGCTCCACTGCCATGATCATGCCCCGCAGCGGCTGAATTTAGGCACTGACCTGTTGGTCAATTGCCATTTACACGATCCAGCACTGATTCGACCCCACGGTTTTAATAGAGATGATGTCATTTCCAACGCAAGCAAGTTGACTTTCCGACCAGCCTCACCGTGGGTGACTCGTGAAGCACCGCTCCTCGATGTTCGCAAGTTGACGGTACGTTTTCCAATCCGTAGTGGTTTGTCACGGCGAATCAAGGGCTACGTACATGCTGTCGATGGTGTGTCGTTCAGTGTCTTCGCGGGGCGGACTCTGGCCCTAGTCGGTGAATCTGGCTGTGGTAAAACGACAGTGGGAAAAGGAATTCTTCAACTCCAGCGGCCTGGAGCCGGACGAGTTTTGTTCAATGGCGTCGATCTTACTTGGCTCTCGGGTGAGGCATTGCGTTTGCGACGGCGAGATCTTCAAGTGGTATTTCAGGATCCCTACGCATCGATGAATCCACGCATGATGATAGGCGCGATTATTGGCGAGGGGATGATGGCGCTCGGAGTGGAAAAAAATGCCATGGCGCGTAAGGCGCGAATAATAAAATTGCTGGAACAGGTTGGTTTAAATCCAGATATGATTAACCGCTATCCACATGAATTTTCCGGCGGTCAACGCCAGCGCATCGCTCTTGCGCGGGCATTAGCGGTGGAACCACGACTCATCGTCTGCGATGAACTCACCAGTGCCCTGGATGTCTCAATTCAGGCACAAATTATTAATTTACTCAAGGAATTGCAGAACAGGCTTGGAATTGCTTACCTTTTTGTCACCCACAATCTTGGCTTAGTCGAGTATTTGGCGCATGGTATCGTGGTTATGTATTTAGGACGAATCGTTGAACAAGGAGAAGTCGATGAGGTGCTGAAAACTCCGCGACATCCTTATACTCGCGCCCTGCTCGCTGCATTGCCGATCATGGAGACCAAAACCCAGCATGAGAAGGTGCGTCTTTCCGGTGATCCCCCATCATCGGCTAATCCTCCATCAGGCTGCTACTTTCATCCTCGTTGTCCGGCAGTCATGCCAATCTGCCAGCAACACTACCCATGCACCGCTGCTTTGTCCAACACGCATCTTGTTAATTGTCATTTATACAATGATTGACCCATCTAAAGAAAAATGACGAGACCCCCAAAGGTTTGTAACTAAGTCTTGAAAATTATACATAATTATACTAATATATATTATGGATAAATTATTGACTATTGCAGAAGCGTCTAAAATTCTTGGTGTCTGCACGACAACGCTGCGACGTTGGGAGAAAGACGGAAAGTTGGTGCCGATACGCACTGTTGGCAACCAGCGCCGATATTCCTTGCAGGCTCTCAATTCCGGCTTTGCAGACTCCATTGAATTAAACCGCGTCAAGAACCCCACGGCTAAAGGCTGGGGCTTGAGAAGTCAAATTCACAAGTTCGAACTTGACCAGCCTAAGTCCAAAGTATCAGGCTACGTTTTTGGAGTCATGACACCTACGGATGCGTACCAGTCCGTAGCTCTGTCGCCAATCGTTAAACATCTTTAACGGGGTTAAGGAAGTGCGGTTAGCCGAACAAGCTCTGAAAACATTGGCGAGGCAAACATTACCGGCGCAAGCCGAGTTGCCCTTACAGGCTGACAGCCGGGAAAGACCGGCTCCTAATTCTGAAAACCGCCCGCTTTCCTCCCTGCCCGGCTAAAGCCGGGGTGGCTCTCTCGCGGGCATTTGGTGACCTATGCTTATGCGAGAGTGTCTGATCACGATCAAAAAGATTACGCACAAAGATAGGTTGCTACGTTTTGGTTTGGAAATAATTACAGTATTTAGTACCCGATTGTATGGGAGTCGTAACAACAAAAACAAGAAATTAATTGACGCTGTGAAAAATGCCATAGAAACGGTCGGATAAATTACACGATAGCTAAAAATCGGAGGCTATTTATAAATAATAGCCGAGTTTATAAATTTAAGCACAATAAATTGGATTTTATTTGAAAAATCATATAGTGCGATACATTTTTCGTAATAACTGTATATTGGTCGAATGGAAACGGAGTTTCGACAGTAATATCAAATCGGTGATTCGTATGTATATGTTTAAATAAGTTTTTAAAAACGGTTTTTGATAATATTCATTGCAAGAAATGGTTGTTGTTATCGTCAATCACTCCGCGCTAAAGGGCGGGGCTTGTGAAAACAAGCCCGAGGTTGACGAGCTTTAGTTCGAGAAATCGGACTACGTTGCAACGAAGTAACAGACTCACCCTGGGATGCTTCCTCCTGCCTGTCGGCAGACAGGCAGTTCCAGGGCTGCTGAAAGCGGCGGATGCAGACACGGTACGGGTAACTACGAAACGGTCTGCTGCAAATCCTGCGACTGCGCGCAGGATAAAGCTGCGTTGCAACATTGGCGAGGGGAGCCACACCGCAAGGTGTGTGTCACTTGGGCCGCGTAAGGGCTGACAGCCGGAAAAGACCGGCATTTTTACTGGACGGTTGCAAAATCGTCTTCTTTCCTCCCCGCCCTCAAGGGCGAGGTTTCTCGGAGATACTGATGACATCGTTTAAAACCAGATTTATTCCGATGATCGGCGGAATTGTATTGGCGATATTGTTGAGCTTTTTAATTATTCTTGAATCACTGGCAAATAACCGATTATTAATTGAAGTGATCTTGCAAGTCACTTTGATTGTGATAGCGGGAAGCTTAATCTGGTTCAGTAGATCCATTGGCCAGACTATCGATGATCTTCGTGGAGTATTACTTCAAGTCGCCAATAACCAGGATCTTTCCACACGGATCTCGAACCATGGTAACAACGAACTAGGAGAGGCAACTCAGGCTTTTAATACTTTGATGGAAACTTTTCAGGGTATTATTGAGCATATCAACACCTCCGTCGATGGATTGAATAGCGAGGTTTCCCAATTATCGACGGTTGCTGAACAGACTAACTCCGGCGTGCAGCATCAACGGACTGAGATCGCCAGGGTGGCCACGGCCATCAATGAGGTATCAGCCACAGTTCATGATGTGGCTCGTAATACTGCGACCGCCGCCGATACTGCCAACCGCGCTAAGACCGAGGCAGCCAGTGGTCGTCAGGTAGTGGCCAAGGCTATTGAAACTATCGGTCAATTGGCAGGTGCGGTCGAGCAGGTGGCTGGCGTTATTCAACGTTTGGAAGCAGATAGTGACAACATAGGCACCATTCTCGATGTCATTCGCGGCATCGCCGAACAGACGAATTTGCTGGCTTTGAATGCAGCCATTGAAGCTGCGCGCGCTGGCGAGCAAGGCCGTGGTTTCGCGGTGGTCGCAGATGAAGTGCGCACCCTGGCAAGTCGAACTCAGCAGTCCACCGCAGAAATTCAGTCGATGATTCAACGCCTTCAAGCAGGTGCCCAGGAAGCGGTGCGTGCCATGAAGGAAGGTCGTCGCCAGGCAGAGGCCAGCGTACAGCAGGCGGCAAGCGCGGGTGAATCCCTTGAGGCGATTAGTCAGGCGGTTATTGCCATTACTGACATGAATACTCAAATTGCCACCGCAGCAGAAGAACAAAGCGCTGTAGCCGAGGAAATGAATCGCAATATCGTCAGTATCGGCGGTGTGGCTGATGAAACTGCCACGGGTGCCCAACAGACAACCCGTTCTAGCGCAGCGCTTGTTCAGAATGTCGATGAATTAAAGCGTTTGATTCAGGGAGTTAAGGGAGAAAGCCGAAAGGGATCGAAAAAAATAGATAGTCGGAGAAGGTTGAATTAGTTAGCCATAAAATAGCTCTATGGGAAAAAATATCACTAATTTTCGCATATTAAAAAGTTTACAAGTACTTTAAAAAATTAGTGATCTACATGGAAGTCGATATTTACCATTTCTATAGATCTTTGGCGTGGAAACCCCTCGATCCCGAAGGGTCGAGGGGGAGGGGTAGTGCCCCAATCAATAGGATTGAATGAGAATAAATAATTACCCATTTTGA